>NZ_JBHWUE010000008.1:0-176816 GCF_042738615.1 Rhodococcus sp. NPDC059968 | reverse complement strand
ACTACACAAATCCACCCAATCCTCACGACGCCATGAGCACGGCCCCCCGCGTACCCAAGCTCAGGTAATCACCGCTCCGCGAAAATCGGCGCTAACAGCCAGTTAGAACGTGAGCAGCAAACCCGCGTCCTTCAGGACCGGGTAGTTGATTTCGCTGGAATACGCGACCACGCTGCCCCGGTACCAGTCGGGGGACGCGGGCGCCGCGCCGAGAAGGCACGAGATCTGCCCGCCGGTGAGGGATTCCGCCGTCGCGAGGAAGACGTGCGCGTTACGCGCCGCGGTCGAGATCCGTTCTGCGGTTCGGTCCTGCGGACTCATGGACCTCACGTTATCGGACGTGTCCCCGGCGCAGAGTTGCCGTCGGCACCCGTCTGTCGAGTGGAACAGGTTTCAGTTTGGCAGGTTTCCGGTTAGGGTGTCGGTGACCCAGGACACAGGAAATCCAGGCCGCCGGACCACGCGCCTCGGCGTCGCGGGAGTAGAAGGATTACAGATGACCGACGAGTTCGCAGATCTGCATCGACCCGCCTTCGCTGCAGACCTCCTCATCACTGCACTGGAACGCAACTCCGACAAGCCGGCGCTCTACCTCGGCGACGTCGTCCTCACCGGCGGTGAGATGCGTGATCAGATCAGTTGCTTTGCGCAGGCACTGGCTTCGCTCGGAATCGGCAAGGGCACGAGCACCGCCATGCTGTCCAAGAACAGGCCCGAGGTGCTCATCAGCATGGGCGCCACCATGATCTCCGGATGCCGCGCCAGCGCGCTGAACCCGATGGGCTCACTCGACGATCATCTCTACATCGTCGGCGACGCCGAGATCCAGACGTTGATCTTCGATCCCACCGCCTTCGAGGAGCGCGCCGCCGAACTGGTGGCGCAGTCGCCGTCGATCGAGAACGTGTTGTCGTTGGGGCCGTCCCAAGTGGGTACCGACATTCTCGCCCTCGCCGAGACGTTCACCCCGCAACGCCTACGGGCGGCGGACGTGGCCGCCGACGACAACAGCAGCATGGTCTACACCGGCGGCACGACCGGCAAGCCGAAGGGCGTCGTCGGCTCCTACCAGTCCGGCGCGACGCTGAACCAGATCCAGATGGCCGAATGGCAGTGGCCCGACGAACCGCGCTTCCTCATCTGCACGCCGCTGTCGCACGCCGGAGCCGCCTTCTTCATCCCGACCCTGCTGCGTGGTGGCGCGCTGATCGTGCTGCCCGCGTTCGAGCCCGGTGCCGTCCTCGAGGCGATCGAGAAGCACAAGATCTCGGCCACGATGCTCGTCCCCACCATGATCTACTTGCTGATGGATCACCCCGACCTGCCGAAGCGGGACGTGTCCAGCCTGCAGACGCTGTTCTACGGTGCCTCGGCGATGTCGCCGGCGCGGTTGAAGGAGGGCATCGAGAAGTTCGGCCAGATCTTCTTCCAGTTCTACGGCCAGACCGAATGCGGAATGACCATCGCGGTGCTGCGGAAGGAAGAGCACCTTACGGACGATCCCAGCCGGCTCGCGACGTGCGGGCGGCCCGTGCCCTGGCTGAACGTCGCCCTGCTCGACGACGACCTGAACGAGGTCCCGCAGGGTGAGCTCGGTGAGATCTGCGTCCGCGGCCCGCTGGTCATGAAGGGATATTGGAAGAAGCCCGACGAAACCGCCGAGGCGTTCCGCGGCGGCTGGCTGCATACGGGCGATGTCGCCCGCAAGGACAAGGACGGATTCATGACGATCGTCGACCGCAAGAAGGACATGATCGTCACCGGCGGGTTCAACGTGTTCCCCCGGGAGATCGAGGACGTCATCTCGGCCCACCCGGCCGTCGGCTCGGTCGCGGTGGTCGGGGTCCCGGACGAGAAGTGGGGCGAGGCCGTCAAGGCGTGCGTGGTGTTGCGGGCGGGGCAGACGGTCGACGCCGCCGAACTCGTCGAACGGGTACGGGCCGCGAAGGGATCGGTGCACGCGCCCAAGTCGATCGACTTCGTCGACACACTGCCGCTCACCCCGCTCGGCAAACTGGACAAGAAGGCGCTGCGCTCCCGGTACTGGGAATGTGCAGACCGAGCGGTCGGATAGCACGAGCGGGGCGGGAAACAAGGGACCTGGTCTGCGGCGTGGCGCCCGCGCCTATAGTCTGCCCAAGTACTTCGCGGCAGGACCGCGTTCGGTCGGTGACGAGGATGCGCGGTGGATTCACAGGCAATATCGCTGGTCCGGTCGAGTTTCAAGGCTATCGCGGCGGTGCCGGACGGGCCCCAGACTCTGTCGCGGTCCTTCTATGCCCTGCTGTTCGCGCGGTATCCCGACTCCCGGGACTTCTTCCCGGCGGCCATGGACGAGCAACGCGACCGGTTGATCTCCGCCGTCCAGTACGTGATCGAACGACTCGAGGAGGAGTCCGGGCAGATCCTCGCCTACCTCGCCCAGCTCGGCCGGGACCATCGCAAGTACGGAATCGAGGACGCGCACTACGTCGCCGTCGGCAACTCCCTGATTGCCGCGGTCGAGCAGTTCCCCTCGACCGAGCCGTGGACCGACGAACTCGAGCAGGCGTGGCGCGACGTCCTCGCGGTCGTCGCCGCCACCATGATGGATGCGGCCAACGCCGAGAGCGGCCCGCCGGCGTGGGGCGCGACCGTCATCGAGCACCTCCAGGTCCGGAAGGACGTCTCGATCGTCCGCCTGCAACTCGACGAGCCGATGACCTACACCGCCGGCCAGTACGTGAGCGTGCAGGTGCCGTCGCGTCCCCGGATGTGGAGGTACCTGTCGCCGGCGAACGCCGCCAACGACCAGGGCATCATCGAGTTCCACGTCCGCCGGGTGTCGGGCGGCTGGGTCAGTCCCGCCATCGTCAGCCAGACCCTCGTGGGCGAGCGGTGGGTGATCGGATCCCCGCTCGGCGACCTCGGAGTCCGCTACGGCAACGGTCGCGACATCCTCATGATCGGATCGGGGACGGGCATCGCCCCGCTGCGCGCGCAGATCCTCCAGATGTCGCAACGCGGCCAGGACCGTCGCGTCCACCTCTTCTTCGCCGGCAGGTACCCCTGCGACCTCTACGACCTGGGCACCCTGTGGGCGCTCGCGGAGCAGAATCCCTGGCTGACCGTCGTCCCGGTCACCGAGGAGGACGAGGACCCGTGGTGGTACACCGGCCCGAGCAGCGCCGCGTTGCCCGGTATGCACCGACGACTGACCGGCAAGGTCGGGCAGGTCGTCGCCGACTTCGGGACGTGGGCCGAGCGCGACATCCAGCTCGTCGGCTCCGACGCGATGATCAACACCACCAAGTTCCGGCTGCACGCGGCGGGCACGCCGCCGGAGAACATCCGGCACGACCCGTCCTACTGATCCGAATGCCTCAGTACGGGTCGAACTGAATGTTCTCCGTGGGTGTTCCGGTGTCCCGGAGACGGTCGAGGGTGGCGCGGACCATTGCCGCCGAACCGCACACCAGCACCTGGTGCTCGGTGAACGCGCCGTAGGACGTCACGACGTCGGGCAGTGAGCCCTCGACGAGATCGTCCTCGGTGAACCCCACGTCCACTCTGGTGCGTTCGTACCACTCGTCGGTCCAATCCGGATTTCCGACGTTCTCCACCACGGGAATGACGGTGAGCCACGGCAGATCCTGCAGCAGCAGGTAGAGCATGTCGGACGCATAGAGATCGCGTGGTGTCCGATCGCCCGTGAACAGGAACACCCTCGGCGGATTCGGCCGGCGCGACAGATCCAGCAGGATCGACCGGAAGGGGGCCAGACCGGTGCCGCCGGCGACCATGATGACGTCCGGCCCGTCCTCGTCGACGGACATCGTGCCGCGGGGTTCGAGGATCTGCCACTGGTCGCCGGGCGAGGTCCCCGTGACGATGTCGCCGCTGACCCAGCCGCCGGGCACCGTCCGGACGTGGAATTCGAGCTTGCCGTCCAGCGACGGCGGCAGGGCGGGGGAGAGCCTGCGCAGCAGCCGCGGGTTCTGGGGCACGCTCACGTCCACGTACTGTCCCGGCACGAACGGGATGTAGTCACCGACGAGCCGGATCACGGCGAGGTCGTGCCGCAGGCGGTGATGTTCGACGACGGTGCTGGTCCAGGTGGTCTGCGTGGCTTGCATGGCGTGATGCTCTCCCGACGGTCGAACCGGACAACGGATGGGCGGGGACGGGCGGCGCGACTAGATCAGGGGGTCGTGCCGGATCAGTTCGGGCGGAGTACCGCCGCCCTGCAAGGCGTACACGGTGGTCTTGATCATCGCGGGCGAACCGGAGATCTGGATCTGCCGGTCCGCCCACGACCCGAACCGGGCGACGACGCGGCCGAGCTGCCCCTGGAGTCGTTGATGCAACCCCGGCGGCGCCTCCGGGGCGGGATTCCTGTGCCACCACGGGTCCTCGTCCTCCTCGGACACGGGAACCACGGTCAGCCACGGATTGCTCAGCGACAGGTGCCACAGGGTCTCGATGTCGTACAGATCGCACGGGTACTTGCCGCCCACGAACATGTGGACCCGCGGGTTGTTCGACCGCATCGCCATCTCCATCACCTGGGCGCGCAGCGGTGCGATGCCCGTCCCCGAACCGATCATCAGGACGTCCTGCCCGCTGTCGCGGTCGACCTCGAGGCCGCCGAGCGGGGAGCTGAGCAGCCAGCGGTCGCCCACCTGCGTCTCGTTCACGATGGCGGGACTCACCCAGCCGCCCGACACGCGGCGCACGTGGAACTCGAGCTGTCCGTACGGGTTGGCGGGGATGGCCGGCGACAGGTACCGCCACATCCGGGGCCGCTGCGGGATCTGGACGCTGAGGTACTGGCCCGCACCGTAGGGGATGGGGGAGTCGGTCTCGAGGCGGACGATCGCGAGGTCGTCGAGGCGGCGTTCGTGATCGACCACGGTGGCGCCCCACGCGGCGGGCAGGTCGTCGTTGTCCGCGGCGTCGGCCATCGTGTGGAGGAGGAGGTCGAGCAGTTCCGTCCAGGCCGCGGTCAGCGAGGGCGTCCAGATGGCTTGGGTGAAGGAACTCCGCACCGCGACGAGCAACGCATTGCCCGACGCGAAGTAGTGCCCGCCCTCGACTCCGTACTTGCGGTGGTCGCGGCCGAGCTGGCTGAGGAAACCGAGGATCCGGCCCTCGTCGTCGAGGTTGTCGATGACGAACTGCAGCGCCTGGAACAGGCGGTGACCCTGCTGATCCAGCGCAGCCGGGAAGAGCGCGCGAAGTTCGGGGTGTTCGGCGAACAGGGTGGCGTAGAACGTGGTGGTGAGCCGGTTGCGTCCGTGTTCGGTGGACACGATCGACGAAAAGCTGGCGCGCAGACGCGAAATCACGAGCGGATCGAGGCAATCTCGTGTCAAGCCGTCCCCTGCCTCCGTGCCTGTTGATTCGAACACCCGCATTCTAGCCGTCACTCGCGCGACCTTTGGATCACAGCAGTGGCCGATTCGGGTGAAACCCCGGCTCTTCGGTGGGTCGCTCTCGCGCCGTGACCACCGGCAAGGCACGATGCATCCAGTAAACAGGCAGCGTTACCGAGGGGGGCCCATGAGAGTTGGCTGTGCGCGGGATCGTGGTCGGTTTCGTCCGGGGATGTCCAGTTCGGTCCGGGTTCGCCGGACTGCCGCTGTCGTGGCGGCCGTGACGCTGACGGTGATCAGCGGCGGAAGCGTCGTCTCGGCGGAACCCCGGACGACGATCGAGTCGATCTCGGTCGACGAGGCGCCCGACGGTTCGCGGTTGATCGAGGTCACCCCGGTCGGCGAATCGCAGATGAACTTCACCGTCCACTCGACGGCCATGGACAAGGACATCACCGTCCGGGTCATCCGGGCCGCGTCGGAGAAGCGTCCCACCGTCTACATGCTCGGCGGCGTCGAGGGGAACTCCGAGCAGTTCGGCTGGGAGCAGAAGGCGGACGTCGAGAAGTTCTTCTCCGACAAGGATGTCAACGTGGTCATCCCGTTCGGTGGCCAGTCCAGTTACTACGCGGACTGGAAGCAGGACGACCCCGAGCTCGGCCGGAACAAGTGGCAGACGTTCCTGACGAAGGAACTGCCGCCCATCGTCGACTCGGCGCTCGCGACGACCGGGAAGAACGCCATCGCCGGGCTGTCCATGTCGGCCACCAGTGTGCTCAACCTCGCGATCTCCAAGCCCGGGCTGTATCAGAGCGTCGGGGCGTACAGCGGGTGCGCGATGACGAGCGACCCGGTGGCGCGCCGGTTCGTCGAGATCACGGTGTCGGACTTCGGCGGAAACCCCGAGAACATGTGGGGTGCGGCCGACGATCCGCTGTGGGCCGCGAACGATCCGTACGTCAACGCCGAGAGGCTCCGCGGGACCACTCTCTACATCTCCAACGGCAGCGGGCTGCCGGGGCCGTACGACACCCTCGACGCCCGGACCGTCGGCGGCGACCGCCGCGCCCTCGCGTCGCAGGTCGTGGTGGGCGGTGTCATCGAGGCCGTCACCAACGACTGCACGGTGCGGCTGGCGGAGAAGCTCCGCGCCCTCGACATTCCCGCCACGGTCGACCTCCGGCCGGTCGGCACGCATTCGTGGGGGTACTGGCGCGACGACCTCTCCGCGTCCTGGCCGATGATGGCGGCCGCGATCGAAGCCTGATATCTCGCCCCGCGAAGCGTCGCGGGGCGAGATGATGGGGTAGCGGAAAACTTTTCAAAGTTGAGCGGAACAGACTCAACCCTTCGTGCGTTAAGAAGATGACAGCGTCGCCCGTGCCACTCGGCCCCGGGCGGCGGACCGCTCTACAACGCCAGAAGAGGTGAACAGTGGACTCGTTCAATCCGACCACCAAGACCCAGGCCGCGATGACCGCTGCGCTCCAGTCGGCGTCGTCGGCCGGTAACCCCGACATCAGGCCCGCACATCTGCTCGTGGCCCTGCTCGACCAGACCGACGGCATCGCCGCCCCGCTGCTCAAGGCGGTCGGCGTCGATCCCACCGTGGTCCATCGTGAAGCGCTGAATCTCGTCGACCGGCTGCCCAAGACGACGGGTGCCACCACCACACCGCAGCTCGGCCGTGAGGCCCTCGCCGCACTCACCGCAGCACAGCACCTCGCCACCGAACTCGACGACGAGTACGTGTCGACGGAGCACCTGATGGTCGGACTCGCCTCGGGTGAGTCGGACGTGGCCGGGCTGCTCAAGCGGCACGGCGCCACCCCTGAGGCGCTGCGTGACGCGTTCACTACCGTCCGTGGCAGTGCGCGCGTCACCAGCCCGGATCCGGAAGGGACGTACCAGGCGCTCGAGAAGTACTCCACCGACCTCACCGCCCTGGCCCGGAACGGCAAGCTCGACCCGGTGATCGGCCGCGACAACGAGATCCGCCGCGTCGTGCAGGTACTCAGCCGCCGGACCAAGAACAACCCGGTGCTGATCGGCGAGCCCGGTGTCGGCAAGACCGCCATCGTCGAGGGACTTGCCCAGCGCATCGTCGCAGGCGACGTTCCCGAATCGCTGCGCGGCAAGTCCGTGATCTCCCTCGACCTCGGATCGATGGTCGCGGGCGCCAAGTACCGCGGCGAGTTCGAGGAGCGGCTCAAGGCCGTCCTCGACGACATCAAGAACTCGGCCGGTCAGGTCATCACGTTCATCGACGAGCTCCACACCATCGTCGGTGCGGGTGCTACCGGTGAGTCCGCGATGGATGCAGGCAACATGATCAAGCCGATGCTCGCCCGCGGCGAGCTGCGGCTCGTCGGCGCGACCACGCTCGACGAGTACCGCAAGTACATCGAGAAGGACGCGGCCCTCGAGCGTCGCTTCCAGCAGGTGCTGGTGGGCGAACCGTCCGTCGAGGACACCGTCGGCATCCTGCGCGGGCTCAAGGAGCGGTACGAGGTGCACCACGGTGTGCGCATCACCGACTCCGCGCTCGTCGCCGCCGCCACGCTCAGCGACCGCTACATCACGTCCCGGTTCCTGCCGGACAAGGCGATCGACCTCGTCGACGAGGCCGCGTCCCGGCTGCGGATGGAGATCGACTCGCGACCCGAGGAGATCGACACCGTCGAACGCATCGTCCGCCGCCTCGAGATCGAGGAGATGGCGTTGCAGAAGGAATCCGACGCGGCGTCGAAGGACCGGCTCGAGAAGCTGCGGCAGGAACTGGCCGACGAACGGGAGAAGCTCAACCAGCTGACCACCCGCTGGCAGAACGAGAAGCAGGCCATCGACTCCGTGCGCGGGGTCAAGGAGCAGCTCGAGACGCTGCGCGGCGAGGAGGAACGCGCCGAACGCGACGGCGATCTCGGCCGGGCCGCGGAGCTGCGGTACGGCCGCATCCCGCAGCTCGAGAAGGAACTCGAGCAGGCGGCCCGCGAGTCGGGTGCCGCCGCCGACGGCGACGTCATGCTCAAGGAGGAAGTGGGTCCCGACGACGTCGCAGACGTGGTCGCGGCATGGACCGGCATCCCCGCCGGCCGCATGATGGAAGGCGAGACCGCCAAGCTGCTGCGGATGGAGTCCGAACTCGGCAAGCGGGTCGTCGGCCAGGAAGAGGCCGTCGTCGCCGTGTCGGATGCGGTTCGGCGCGCCCGCGCCGGAGTCGCCGACCCCAACCGGCCCACCGGGTCGTTCCTGTTCCTCGGACCCACCGGCGTCGGTAAGACGGAGCTCGCGAAGTCCCTCGCGGACTTCCTGTTCGACGACGAGCGCGCCATGGTCCGCATCGACATGTCCGAGTACAGCGAGAAGCATTCGGTGGCCCGGCTCGTCGGCGCCCCGCCCGGATACGTCGGGTACGAGGCGGGCGGCCAGCTCACCGAAGCTGTGCGGCGGCGTCCGTACACGGTGGTGCTGTTCGACGAGGTGGAGAAGGCGCACCCCGACGTGTTCGACATCCTGCTCGCCGTCCTCGACGAAGGCCGGTTGACGGACGGTCAGGGACGCACGGTCGACTTCCGCAACACCATCCTGATCCTCACCTCCAACCTCGGTGCGGGTGGATCACGGGAGCAGGTGATGGATGCGGTCCGGCGCGCGTTCAAGCCCGAGTTCATCAACCGGCTCGACGACGTCGTGATCTTCGAGTCGCTCACGGAAGAGCAGCTCGAGTCCATCGTCGACATCCAGCTCGACCAGTTGTCCCGCCGGCTCGCGGCGAGGCGGCTGACGCTGGACGTGTCCGACTCGGCCCGCTTCTGGCTGGCCGTCCGCGGCTACGACCCCATGTACGGGGCCAGGCCGTTGCGCCGGCTGATCCAGCAGGCCATCGGCGACCAGCTCGCGAAGCTGCTGCTCGCCGGTGACGTCAAGGACGGCGACACAGTCCCCGTGAAGGTGTCCGAGACCGGGGACGCGCTCGTCCTCGGCTGACCCCTCACGTGAGTGGCACGGTGTGCTCCCGCACGCCGTGCCACTCACCTGTGTTTTCACAGCGAGGTCTTAAGTTTCGCCGTTACCCTGGACCGTCCGTAACCGCAGGACACCGGCCAGACGAACCCGAGGGAGGGGCCGATCATGACGAACCCCGACGACCCGCGCACCCCGCAGGAACGCGCGTACGACGGCACGGAGTCGTGGACACCCGACGGCACAGAGTCCTGGTCGCGGCAGGACCAGCCGACCGAGCACCTCGGCTCACCCGACCAGCGCACCGAGCACATGGATCCCGCAGCCGGGCCGACCGAGCAGTTCTACACGTCCGACCCGACCGCGGCGTACGGGCAGAACCAGCCCAATCCGACGCAGGCCTACCCGACCTACGATCCGCGGTACGACCCGCAGGCTCCGCCGCCGAACGCCACGCAGGCGTATCCGACCTACGCCGCCCAGCAGTACCAAGGCGGGTATCCGACGGGGCAGTACCCCAACGCCCAGTACACCGGCTCGCAATACCAGGCGCCGCCCGCCGAGGGTCCCGAGGAGAAGAAGCCCCGACGCATCGGCACGTGGATCGCCGCCACGGCGGCAGCGTTGCTGCTGATCGCCGTCATCGGCTTCGGTGTCGCCCTCTTCACGTCCGCGCCGAACAACTCCTCGAGCACGACGGCGGCGGGCCCGACCACGTCCCGGCCGCCCGCCACCACCGCGCCGCCGAAGACGACGACACCGCCGCCGTCGACCACGTCGGAGTCGCCGCTCGATCAACTCCCCGGCGGAATCGGCGAGGCCATCGGCGCTGCCGGGGCCGCGTTCGGAACGATCAGCGCCAACGACGGGTCCACACTCACCCTCGACGCCCTCGGCGGTTCCCAGTTGACGGTCCAGACCAACGCGCAGACCAACGTGATCGCACTCGACGGCACCACGGTCGCCGATCTGAAGCCCGGATTCACCGTGATGGTGCAGGGAACGAAGGTCGAGAACGGCACGATGATGGCCGAGACGATCATCAGCACCGAGCTGCCGAAGCTCGGCGGTAACTGAGACGATGGGTCCGGGCAAAACCGACACGGGGTGTCCGGGTACCGCTTCGCCTCGTAACGGCGTCGACTCGCTAGGCTGATCACCGATGACGGGAATGTGGTTCGTACTGGCGTTGATCGCACTCGCAGGCGCGTGCGCGCTGCTCTATTTCGATCGCTCGCGTCGTGATCAGACGGGTCGCGTGCGGCAGATCTGGGCCAAGGCCCAGGGCTACACGTACGACAATGTCGAAGAGAAGCTGCCCGGCCAGTTCCATCGGGCCGCGCTGGCCAAGCAGGAGTACCTCAGCGCCATCGATGTGGTGAAGGGCGAACGCCGGGGCGAGACGTTCATTCTGTTCGACCTCGAGGAGACCGCGACCATCGTCGCGGTGCGCCGCCGGGTGGGTTCGGACGTCGACATCGACCTGCGCCTGAAGTCGACCCCGCCGCCGAAGGACTCGGACCTCGAGCTCCTCGGCGCCATCGGACCGCGAGTCGTGTTCGCCACCGACCTCGAGATCGCCCGCAGGGTCTGCGATCAGCGCATGGTGGCGTTCACCGAGTCGGTGCCGCCGCACGTGAACATGCTGTGGAGCGAGGGCGAGTGGACCCTCGGTTCGCTGCCCATCGGCAGCAGCGGCCGTGAATGGGATTCGGCCATCGAGGCCGTCGCCCGGCTGTCCGGCATCCTGCACGTCCTGCCCCCGGTCACAGAACCGCGTGGACTCGACCGCGGCCACCACGACCCGAGCCGGCCGGCCCCAGGCGCTCCGCGCCCGTGAGTGTGTGACGAGTCCTGGGACTCGCTAACCGCGCACAGGCGCGCAACGCCTTGCTACCGTCACCGGTATGTCGACGCCCTCCAGTTCCGCCCGACCCGTTGCCCTCGTCACCGGCCCGACGTCGGGCCTCGGTGCCGGTTTCGCGAGGAAGTTCGCGTCTCTCGGTTACGACCTCGTGCTCGTCGCGCGCGACGAGACCCGCTTGCAGGCCCTTGCCGACGAGATGAAGGCGTTGTTCGACACCGAATCCGAGATCCTGCAGGCCGATCTGGCAACGGCGTCCGGGCGCGAGGAAGTGGCGCAGCGCCTAGGGAAGGGTGTCGAGGTGTTGGTCAACAACGCCGGATTCGGCACGTCGGGCGAATTCTGGACCGCGACGCCGGAGCTGTTGCAGTCCCAGCTGGACGTGAACGTCACCGCCGTCATGCAGCTGACCCGCGCCGCGTTGCCCGCGATGATCGCGTCGGCGAACGGTACCGTCATCAACGTGGCGAGCGTCGCCGGCCTGCTGTCCGGGCGCGGGTCGACCTATTCGGCGAGCAAGGCGTACGTGATCTCGTTCTCCGAGGGATTGGCGAACGGGCTGGGCGGCACGGGAGTGCGGATCCAGGCGCTGTGCCCGGGGTTCATCCGTACCGAGTTCCACGAGCGGGCGGGCATCGAGATGAGTTCGATCCCGAAGCCGATGTGGCTGAGCGTCGACCAGGTGGTTGCCGCGTCGCTGGCCGATCTCGAGGACGGCAAGGTCGTGAGCATTCCCGGCCTCCAGTACAAGGTGCTGACCACTGCCGGTCGCCTCGTCCCGAAGAGTCTGGTCCGGCGGCTGACCAACGTGTTCGGCCGGGGGCGTGCCCGCACCTAGAGGTGGGTAGGGTTTCGGGCATGAGTGATCGTGAGGATCTGGCCGCGCTGGTGCGTGAGCTGGCTGTTGTGCACGGCAAGGTGACGTTGTCTTCGGGCAAGGAAGCCGACTACTACGTGGACCTCCGCCGCGCCACGCTGCATCACGAGGCGGGCCCGCTGATCGGGAAGTTGCTGCGTGAACTGGTGGCGGACTGGGATTTCGACGCCGTCGGCGGACTGACGATGGGCGCCGATCCGGTGGCGATGGCCGTGATGCACGCCGCGGGCAGGCCGATCGATTCGTTCGTGGTGCGCAAGGCCGCGAAGGCGCACGGCATGCAGCGGCAGATCGAGGGACCGGACGTCGTCGGCAAGCGTGTCCTCGTCGTCGAGGACACGACCACCACGGGCAACTCGCCGCTCACCGCGGTGAAGGCGTTGCGCGACGTCGGGGCGATCGTCGTGGGCGTGGCGACCGTCGTCGACCGCGCGACCGGTGCCGACGAGGTGATCGCGGCCGAGGGTCTCGAGTACCGTTCGCTCCTCGGTCTCCCCGACCTGAACCTCTGACCGCACACGTGAGTGGGAAGTGTGCCTCGGCACACTTCGCCACTCACCTGTGGGTTGTCAGTCGGCGTCGGCGGCCGTGATGGCCAGTGCTTCCTCGACGCTGTGCGGTTCGGGATCGTGCTCGTCGACGTGGGCGAGGACCTTGCGTCCGGTCGCGAGCACGATGATCGCGGCGGCGGTGCACACGGCGCCGATCCAGAACGGCATGTGGATGTTGCTCTCACCGAGCTTGCCCGCTACCCACGGTGCGGCGGCGCCGCCGACGAAGCGGACGAAGCTGTATGCCGCGGACGCCGTCGACCGCTCGACGGGGGCGGAGATCATCACGGTCTCGGTGATGAGCGTGTTGTTGACGCCGAGGAAGAGTCCGGCGAGCACGACACCGACGACGAGCACGGTCTTGTTGTCGGTGAACGCGGCCATCATGGCGAGGTCGAGGGCGAACAGCGCGAGGGCCGCCATCATCATCGGCAGCGTGCCGAAGCGCCGCTGCAGCCGCGGGGCGAGGAACACCGACGCGACGGCCAGGGCGAGACCCCACCCGAAGAAGATGAATCCGATCGAGTACGTGCCCATGTCGAGCGGGAACGGCGTGTACGCGAGCAGTGTGAAGAAGCCGTAGTTGTAGAGCAGCGCGGTGATCGCGACGGTGAGCAGGCCGCGGTGGCGCAGGGCGAGGAACGGCGCGGCGATCGACGTGCGGTGCTCCGGCTTGGGCGCGGACGGCAGCATCACGACGATGAGGATGAATGCGACGGCCATCAGGGCTGCGACGCCGAAGAACGGTGCGCGCCAGCTGATGTTGCCGAGAACACCGCCGACCAGCGGGCCGACGGCGATGCCGATGCCCAGCGCGGCCTCGTAGAGGATGATGGCCCGCGCGACGCCGCCGCTGGCCGCGCCGACGATGGCGGCGAGCGCGGTGGCGATGAACAGGGCGTTGCCCAGTCCCCAGCCGGCGCGGAAGCCGACGATCTCGCCGATGCTGCCGGAGCTGCCTGCCAGCGCGGCGAACACGACGTTGACGGCGAGACCGGTGAGGAGGGTCTTCTTGGCGCCGACCCGGCTCGACACCACGCCGGTGATGAGCATCGCGACACCGGTGACCAGCATGTAGCTGGTGAACAGCAGCGACACCTGGGACGGGGTCGCGTCCAGTTGTTCGCCGATCGGTTTGAGGATGGGGTCGACGAGCCCAATGCCCATGAACGCGATGACGCTGGCGAAGGCGACGGCCCACACCGACTTCGGCTGGTGGAGGAGGCTCGGTGGTCCCTCGCTGGATGTGCTCTTCGTGACGGTTGCGGTCGTGGTGCTCACGGCCACCTCCTTCGTTGTGCGTCGGGGTGTGGATGGGTTGTCAGGAGCGGGCCGACGACCTGACGATCGAACGCAGTTCCGACAGGCCCTCCGTCAGTCGTTCGAGTTGCTCGGGCTCGAGGTCCGCGAAGTGCGGTGCGAGTGCACCCGCGATCTCGTTGCGGGCCACGGTCAGCCATTCGCGGCCCAGATCCGTGATGGACACCCGGACTGCCCGGGCGTCCTCCGGATCGGGTCGACGGGCCACGTATCCGCGCTCGGCCAGCTTCTGGAGGAGGGCGGTCGCGGACGGTTGCGAACAGCGGTCGATGCGGGCGAACTCGCTGATGCGAATCTCGCCCTGGTCGTCGAGCAGGGCGAGGGCACGCGTCCACGGCCGGGGGTGGTCCTCGGATCCGAAGGAGCTCGCGAGCCTGGTGAATCGGTGAGAATTCGTGACCAGGTCGACGAGCAGGCTCTGGAGGCGCGTGTCGTCGTCCATACAAAACATATTACATAGGCTAACTAACTATGTAAATCGCCGAAGAGCGGAGCCGGGCGACCGGCATCATGTGGGACGCGGAAATCAGGAGGAGCGTTGCGTCCTCTGCTCGACCTGGCGCCGCAGGGTGGCGTCGGTGTGGCGGATCGCCTGCGCGACGAAGGGCTCGATGATCTTGCCGAGCGCCTTACCTGCGAGTCCGCCGGGCAGGTCGTACCGGAAGTCGACCGTCAGGCGGGTCTCGGTTTCGCCGACCGCCTCGAACTGCCACCGCGAATGGGTGTACAGGCCGTCGATCGATTCGAGTTCGATCACCGAATCGCGTTCCCATCCGGTGACCTTCACCACGGAGCCGAGCGTCTTGGGGCCGATCTTCATCGCGGCGTCGTAGACCGCGCCGAGGCCCCGGTCCTGTTCGCCGATCGGATCGAACTTCGTGATCCCGAACATCCAGGACGGGACGTGGTGATAGTCGTCCACGTAGTCGAACGCGGCCGCCGCCGGTGCGCCGGCGAGGGCAGTGTGATGGATCTCGATCATCGTGACTTTCCTGACGGGTGGAGGGCGGGGGACTGCTCTGTCCGGTACGGCCGGATGGCGTAGTTCTCAAGGTCGAACCGGGCGAGGCGACGGCGAAGGGACCCGGTGGACCAGGGCCACGCTGGAAGGAGAACGAGTACACGGGTGCGGGGATGTCGACACCGCACCCGGGGTAGGTGTTCTCGCGCCACACGCCCCCGATGCGATCGGACTTCTCCAGCGCGAGGAAGTCCGTGATGCCCGCACGTTCGAGCTTGACTGCGGCGGCGATCCCGGACAGTCCGGCGACGACCACGACGACGCGCAGGTGCCGCTCGTCTCCGCTGCCGTCAGGTGCGGCGGCGTGCTGAGTGGTTGTCGCTGTCATGGCTTCTTTCCTGCGGCGGATGCGGAACCGTGGTCGCCGGTCCAGTTAACTGAGACGCCGTGTCACAGTAAAAGGAAGAATGCGCATTGGCAAGTGATCGCAGGCGTTCCACCGGAGCGGAGACCGAGGCGGGCTGAACCGGGTCCTGCAAGAATGGGGCCCGTGACCGAGCGCAAACCTCCCGGGGTGAGCTTCGAGAGCTGGATCGACAAGCAGATCCGGCTGGCTCAGGAGCGCGGCGACTTCGACGATCTCCCCGGCGCGGGCAAACCGATTCCGGCGGGCGATGTCGACGACGAACTGTGGTGGGTGAAGAACTACCTCCGACGCGAGAATCTGCCCACCGACTCGCTGCTCCCCACGCCGCTGCAGCTGCGGAAGGAGATCGAGCGGTTGCCCGACACGATCCGTGGGCTGCCGTCCGAGCGGGCGGTGCGCGACGTGGTGGCCCGGCTCAACCTGCAGATCGTCGCCTGGTTGCGGGCGCCCTCCGGCCCACGGCTCCCGGTGAGCCCGGTCGACGCGGACGAGGTCGTCGCGACCTGGCGGCAGCAGAACCAGCCGTCGCGGAAGCCGCCGGTGACGAGGTCCCCGGAGCCCGAATCGGATCCGCCCCCGGCCGGCAGGCGCTGGTGGTGGCGGAAACGGTGACGGATCACCGCTTCCGGAAATCGCCCGATTCCATCACCCGGGACACGAGCAGTCCGGCGATCAGCCCCCAGAATGCGGCCCCGATGTTGAGGAACTGCACGTTCGACACGGTCACGAGAAAGGTCACGAGCGCGCCGAGCGTGTGCCGGGAGCTGAACGCCGCGACGAACGAACCCTGCAGCGCCCGGAGCATCGCGAGTCCGCCGAGTGTCGCGACGAACGCGACCGGGGTGGCCAGCATCAGCTGAACGAACAGCGGGGCGAACAGGCCGACGACCATGGCTAGCAGGCCGCACACGACGGCCGCCGTGTACTGCCTGGTTCGCTGCCCCGACGCCACCAGCAGAGCGTTGGTCGGGCCCGTCAGGCACGTCGACACGGCGCCGACGGCGGAAGTGGCGAGGGACCAGACCCCGCACAGGACGGTGCCGACGTTCATCGGCGGCTTGTGGTCGGCGGACGTCAGCACGGCCGCGCCCTGACCGTTCTGCACGACGATGACCGTGATCGCGAGCGGCACGACCAGTTCGGTGATCGCCTGCCAGGTGAACTGCGGAGCCTGGAACATCGGTGCCGCGATCCACGGCGTACTCGAACCGGTGGGGTGGAAGCGGCCCGTGACCGCGACCGCTGCCGCCCCGACGAGCAGTGCGCCGAGGATCGGTGGCATCCACCGGCCGAACGCGGCGCGCGATGCCAGGACGACGAAGACGACGACCATCGGAACGGCTACGGCCGCATCGGTTCCCACGGCGTGGACCAGGTCGGTGCCGAACTTGAGGAAGACGCCGGCCACCATGGCCATGACGATCGGCATCGGGAGCATCGCCATGACCTGACGCACCCGCCCGGTCAGACCGAGGGCGAGGACCAGGAGCCCGGTCACCAGAAACGCGCCGAGCACCTCCGGCCACGACAGGTGGGTGAGCGAGCCGCCGACGATGATGGTGCCGGGGATCGTCCAGAAGAACGCGAGCGGCTGGCGGTACAGCCAGCTGGCGAGCGCGGTCAGGATGCCGTTGAGGAAGAAGACGCCGAAGATCCACGACGCCATCTGCTGGGGCGACAGTCCGCCCGCGGAGCCGGCGGCCAGGATCACGGCCACGGGACCCGTTGCGGAGAAGATCAGCCCGATCAGACCGTTTGCGGCGTAGGTCCCGCCGAGGTCGCCGATCAGGCGGCGAGGGCCTGCGGGCGGCCACGGCGGTCGTTCGAAGCGAGGGGGGCGAGTCTGCACGTCTTCGCTGCGAGCCGGTTCCGCGGTGGTCGTCATGAGGCCTTCCTGCGCGTGCGATGCTCGTGCTGTACGCAGGGCGGGCATACATTCCGCACTGCGTACATACCGGGTGTGGTGTGGATCATAACCACTCGCGTTCCGGGGCTCCACGTCGGGCCGTCGAACCCTGGGTGGGGCGCTTTCCATCCCTGGGGTGAAGGACACTCGGGCGGCATCGCGACAGACTCGAAAGCGTCGACCCGACACCATCCGCACCGACGAACCATGCGAAGAAGGGCCACATGGCTGAACTCACCCGAATTCCCCGAGAGCGACGCGCCGTGTACGCGCGGCGCACCACGGTGGCACCCGAGCGCGAACCGCGATCCGCGGTCGAACGGACGTCGACATTCCTGGCCTACGGCCTGCTCGCGTTGTTCGGCGGGCTCGGCATCTTCGGAACGATCTGCTCGGTCGATGCCATCCCGGACGGCGCACGGATCGCCGTCGTCCAGACTCCGCCGACGCAGTCGCACCCGCTCGATCTGCCGCATCCTGCGCCGGACACTCCCGAGCCCACTCCCGGCGGGGTCTGAGCCGGTCAGGATGCGACGTCGTCGCGCAGTGCCGCGAGTTCGAGCAGCCGGGGCAACATGTCCGGCGACGCAATGGAGGGCAGGAGCAGTGCCCACATGTCGGCCAGCCGCTCGTACAGGTCGGAACGTCCGGTCAGTGCTTCGGACACCAACTGCATACCCGTGAACGAACTGACCAGGAACCGGGCGAGTGCCGCGGGATCGACGGTCAGGCGCAATTCACCCGCTTCCCGCGCCTTGCCCGCGAGTGCGACGAGGGTGTCGGTCCAGTCGATGTAGGGATCGGTGGCCGGGCCACGAGACGTGCCGAGTTCCAGGGTGAGTCGCACACCCGCTCGCACGATGGGCTCGGTCAGCAGCTGGCGCGCCATCTCCTTGGCGCACAACAGGATCGCCTCCATCGGTGACTGCGCCGTCGCGAGCACTCGCTGCGCCGCCAGCATCGCCATGGCGTGCTGTTCCTTGATCACCGCCCAGGCGAGCGCTTCCTTGGACTCGAAATGAAAGTACAAGGCGCCCTTCGTCACGTCGGCATAGGAGAGGATCCCGCTCAGGCTCGCACCGCCGTACCCGAGCTTCTCGAAGCTCAGTGCCGCACCCTCGAGTACCTGATGGCGGGTGGCTGCCGCGCGCGCCTGTTTTGCCATCACCTGTGCCTCACAATTGCGGATTGTCCGTCGCGTCCACTCTCAAGTCAACCACTCTTCGGGCCGGTAACCTCGGCACGTCCGCGAGTGTGGGAGGAAGACGTGAAGTCGAAGAACAACTGGGGTGTCGAGCAGGCGGTGTTCGCCGGTGCGACGCTGGCCACCGTCGTCGGGGCCGTCACCGGGCGTGAACGGTTGCAGCAGGTCGCGAAACCACTGATCGCACCCGCGCTCGCCGCCCGTGTCCTGCGGCGGCGTGCGGACACGGACCCCGCCGACGTCGCGCTCCTCCTCGCCGGTCTCACTGCCGCGACCGTGGGTGACGTCTTCATGATCGATCCCGACGACGACGCCCGCCTCGTGCGTGGCGCGTCCTCGTTCGCCGTCATGCAGATCGGCTATTCCACGCTGTTGCTGCGCCGGGGCGCCCGGCCCACCGCGCCCGCACTGCTTCCCCGGCTCGCCGGCTGGGCGGGCGCGGCGGCACTGCTCCGCGGGCGGGCGAAGGAGGTCGCCGTGCCGTTGACCGCGTACGGGTCGCTGCTCGGCACCACGTCGACCCTGTCGGCCGATCCGACCCTCGCACCCGGCGCGGCCGTCGTCGCGAATGTGGCTGTGCCGGGAACCGACCGACGCAGCTGGCTCGGCGCGGGCGGGATGCTGTTCACCGCCTCCGACGGTCTGATCGTGTTGCGGCGCTTGTTCATCCGGGGCGAGCGGGGGAGGGCTGTGGCGGAAGGTGTGATCCTCGCCAGCTACGCAGCGGCCCAATTGCTGCTCGTCGAGGGGATGCTCGCGCTCGGGCGTCGCCGGATCACGGGCAGAGCATGATGTGGTCCCGGTCCTTCGGGTCCACGAGGATGGTGATCGTCTCGCCGGGCACGAAGCGTGTCGCGTTCTCCCGCCGCACCTCGTACACGACCCGTCCGGCGTAGCTCTCCGATCCGGGCACGGTCAGCCGCAGGTCCAGTTCGGTGAGTTCGCCGTTGTCGGGGGTGTGGCGAAGCGGGGTGACGTGCTCGATGCGGGCCCAGCCTTCGAGTCCGTGTCGTTCGAGTTGGCGGTCGGCGCGGCTGGGCCGTTCGGCCGCCATCATCCCGAATCCCAGCGCCGAACCGAAGGCGGCGACCAATCCCATGATCTGGTACGGGATGGTGGCCGGAGGGGTGTGTTCGATCAACCATCCCAGCCAGACGGCGAGGACGACGACGTAGCCGACCGTGACGAAGCAGACCGTCCGCACGATGCGCTGATGATTCATCGAATGCCTCCACCTCCAGGTTAGCCCGTCCCGGCCTCGCCGAGGCGGCCCCACCGCCGCACTGCCGTTAGAGTGCAGTGTCGGCAGCAGATAAGAGTGTGTGGAGGTGGCCGTATGGCGTGGCGTCGGGTGTCGTTGGTGTGTCTGAGCATTGGCTCGGCCATGATGCTCGCAGGGTGTGGTGGGTCCTCGGACGCGGTGGCTCCGCCGCCGTCCACGACGACTGCCGCGGCTCCTGTGACCACCACCACAACGACGGTTCCGCCGACGACCACCACCACGACCGTTGCGCCGCCGACCACGACGACGGAAGCGCCGACCACGACGCTCGTCGACGTCCCCTACGAGCACAACGAGTCGTATTTCTTCACGTCCCCCGACGGCGGGTTCCAGTGCGGCATCATCAAGCTGCCGAACCGCACCGAGGCCGGATGCCAGGGGTCGACGAGCCCGGTGCCGCCGCGCCCGGCCGACTGCATGGTCGACTGGGGGCACGGTATCCGCGTCGAGAACGACGGCGAGGCGTCCTTCATGTGCGCGGGCGGGCTCGTCTACACGTCGGGCGGCGACGAACCGGACGCGGCCCTGCCCGCCGGGGCGAAACTGACCAAGCTCGGCTACACGTGCAGTACCACGGCCACGGCCGTCACGTGCACCAACGACGAGACGTCGCACGGGTTCACCGTCGCTCCCGATTCGAACAAGACGTTCTGACATCGTGAGCGGAGTCGAGACCGGTCAGGTCGAAGTCGCCGAGGCGGGTCCCACCGAATGGGGGGACAACCCGAACGGCGTCGGCCCGTGGACCGAGGAACACGACACCCCGGTCCCTGCCGACCGGCGCTACGACCCCGAACTGCTGGCCGGCGGCGATCGCCGCAACGTGGTCGACGCCTACCGGTACTGGACGCGGGAAGCGATCGTCGCGGACATCGACAGCCGTCGCCATCCGCTGCACGTGGCCATCGAGAACTTCGGCCACGACGCCAACATCGGGACGGTGGTGCGCACCGCCAACGCGTTCGCCGCCGCCGCGGTCCACATCGTGGGACGTCGACGCTGGAACCGGCGCGGCGCCATGGTCACCGATCGGTACCAGCACGTCCTCCACCACTCGGACGTCGAAGGCCTCGTCGAGTTCGCACGTGAGCGCGGTCTCACCATCGTGGCCGTCGACAACACGCCCGGGTCCGTCCCGCTCGAAACGGCGAGTCTGCCCCGAGACTGCCTGCTTCTGTTCGGCCAGGAGGGGCCGGGAGTCACGGACCAGGCGAAAGAGATTGCGGCGATGACGGTATCGATCGCCCAGTTCGGTTCCACCCGCAGCATCAACGCGGGCGTCGCCGCAGGAATTGCCATGCATGCGTGGGTCCGTCAGCACGCCGACCTCGACCGTGCCTGGTAGCGGAACCCCCGACGGATAGGCAAGATCAACTCTTATGCAGGACTCGTGGTCGGCGCGCGCGGACGCCGCTGAAGAAGCGGTGGTGAGCAGGCATCTTCGCCGGCTGTGGGCGCTCCCGGGCACCACCCTGGGCGTCGTCGCGTGGCCGGCGGTGCGGCGCGAGCGGCTGTTCCTCAGCTGGCACTACTGGTGGCAGGCCCACCTGCTCGACTGCGCCGTGGACGCGCTCGAACGGGACCCCACGCCGCGGCGGCGTCGTCGCATCGTGAAACTGGCGCGCAGCCACCGTCTGCGGAACCTGTCGGGCTGGACCAACAACTATTACGACGACATGGCCTGGCTGGGAATCGCCCTCGAGCGTGCCCAGCGAATGCACTTCATAGACAACAGAAGTGCGGTGCAGGCGCTCGAATCCCAGTTGTTCGACGCCTGGGCGCCCGAGGCCGGCGGCGGCATCCCGTGGCGGAAGGGCTCGAATTTCTACAACGCACCGGCCAACGGACCCGCCGGGATCATGCTGGCCCGCACCGGAAAGCTGTGGCGCGCCCAGGCCACGGCCGACTGGATCGACGACACGCTGCGGGACGTGCGCACCAACCTGATCGTCGACGGCATCCACCCGGGCGGTGAAATCGAAAGGAACGTCTACTCGTATTGTCAGGGCGTCGTGCTCGGCCTCGAAACCGAACTCGCCGTGCGCCTCGGTTCGCCGCGGCACCGCAACCGGACCCACCGACTGGTCGACGCCATCGACGAGCACCTCGCACCGCACGGCGTCATCGACGGCGGTGGTGGGGGAGACGGTGGCCTGTTCAACGGGATCCTCGCGCGGTATCTGGCGCTGACCGCGGTGATGCTGCCGTGGGAATCGCCCGCCGACATCAGGGCACGGGAGATCGCCGCCCAGCTCGTGCTGACCTCCGCGGAATCGGCCTGGGAGAACCGGCTGCAGATCGAGGGGCAGCCACTGTTCGGCCACGATTGGACCAAGCAGGCGCAGCTGCCGGGGCTGGGTGGGGGAATCGCCACGTTCACCGGGGGCACCGTGCGGTCGTCCGGGATCCCGGAACGCGACATGTCCGTCCAGGTCGGCGGCTGGATGCTGATGGAGGCCGCGCACATGGTTTCCGCAGCAGGGTATCCGCGACGCTAGAGGCGACGGTTCGAATCACGCGAAACTTAACCGTGTCGCCCCGGATTCGGCGCTGTTAGACAGGTCGTTATGTCAGATCAACAGCGGCAGCTGAGTCTCAACGCGTTCATCTACCCGGCCGGGCACCACGAGTCCGCGTGGCGCCACCCGCTCACGACCCCCGAACGGTTGTACGACGTCTCCTACTTCCAGGACATCGCGCGGACCGCGGAAGCGGCGAAGCTGGACGCGATCTTCTTCGCCGACGGCCCGGCCCTGCGCAGCGACGTCGAGCACGGCGCCGCCGGAGCGCTCGAACCGATCACGCTGCTGACCGCCATCGCGACCGCCACCGAAAGGATCGGTCTCATCGCGACCGCGTCCACGACGTACTTCGAGCCCTACAATCTCGCGCGGCTGTTCGCCTCCCTCGACCACATCTCCCACGGCCGGGCCGGCTGGAACATCGTGACCACCGGAACCGACCTGGCGGCCGCCAACTTCGGACTGGCCAGCCACCCCGACCACGCCGACCGCTATGCGCGGGCGCGGGAGTTCGTCGACGCGACGGTCAAGCTGTGGGACAGCTGGGAAGACGACGCCATCCTGATCGACAAGGCCGCAGGCATCTACGCGGACCCGTCGAAGATCCACGAGATCAACTACGTGGGGCGCCACCTGCGGGTGCGGGGACCGTTCAACGCGCCACGCTCCCCGCAGGGACACCCGGTGCTGGTGCAGGCGGGTGCGTCCAACGAGGGTCGCGCATTCGCGGGCCAGTACGCCGAGGCCATCTTCACCGCGCACCAGCGGCTGTCGGACGGGCAGGCGTTCTATGCGGACGTCAAGCAGCGCGTGACGCAGTACGGTCGCAACCCGGAGCACGTGAAGATCCTTCCCGGCATCAGCCCGTTCCTCGGCGACACCGAGGCCGAGGCCCGCGAACTGGAACGCGAATTCAACGAACTCACGTCGCCCGAGTACGGGCTCGCCCAGCTCGAGAGCCTCACGGGCTCGAGCGTGCGACACCTCGAACTCGACGCCCCCGTGCCTGCCGGACTGTTCGGCGACGCCGGCGACGTCACGGACAACCAGCAGAGTCGCCTGCAGGTGATCGCCGGGATCGTCGAGCGGGAGAGCCCGACCCTGCGCGGATTGCTGCACCGTCTCGCCGGTGCGCGCGGGCACCGGGTGGTCGTCGGGACGCCGGTGCAGGTGGCCGACACCATCGAGGAATGGTTCACGCAGGGCGCGGCGGACGGTTTCAACGTCATGCCGCCGTACTACCCGGGCGGTCTCGAGGTGTTCGCGGAGAAGGTGGTCCCGATCCTGCAGGAGCGTGGACTGTTCCGCACCGAGTACTCGGGCACCACACTGCGCGACCACTTCGGGTTGCCCCGCCCCGAGAGCCAGTACGCGGACACGTCTGGCGCCGTCGCGCTGTAGTCGCGCGCGCCGGCTTCCGCGCGCCCGATGTCGCATCCGTTCCGTTCGAGTGGACGGATGTGACATCGGGAGCCCGCTGGATCGCGAGCCGCGGCGCGTCCTGGACCCGGCGCTGCTCACCGACGACGAGCTGGCGTCAGGACCGGAGGCGTGGGTTCGGTCCGAGGACCCGCTGCATGTGTGGGAGGCGGTGCATCGCCCTAGTCCAGTACTTCTTCGACGGCCACATCTTCGGGTGGCCGCGCCATCTCCTGCCGGTAGTGCCACACCCCGAGGGCCGTGCCGATCACCAGCAGTGTGACCATCCCGGCGAGCACCGCCGGCATCAGCCACGACACCCGGTCGAGGAACGAGCCGAAGTAGAAGCCGATGAGCAGCAGTACGGGCGCCCAGAAGATGGCGCCGATGGTGCTGGCGATCGTGTATTTGGTGTGGTTCATCTTGGCCGCACCGGCGACCAGCGGGCACAGGGTGCGGATCCACGGAATCCAGCGGGCGACGAGAACTGCCCAGAAGCCGTGCTTCTCCAGCAGGACATTCACCTTGTGGAGGTTGGCGTAGTTGAGATACTTCCCGCCCTTGCGGGCGTGGATGCGGTTGCCGGTGCGGTGACCGATGACGTACCCCACCTGGTTTCCGCAGATGGCGGCGATCATCGCCCCGACCGACAGCGCCCACACATGGCCCGCGCCGGACGCATGGTTGGCCAGCACGATTCCGGCGGTGATCAGCATCGAGTCGCCGGGCAGGAACAGGCCCAGGATCACGGCGCACTCGATGAACACGAACGCGAGGACGACGACCCAGACCAGCGCTGGACCGGCCGAGACGAGAGGCCCGAAGCTGCCTGATGCCGTGATGACCATCGTCAGTGCGTTACCCCGATCGATTTCAGGAAGTCGGATCGGTGGGGGTGGTGACAGGTTGCGCGTCCTCGGCCGTCGCGTCATCGTTCTGACGGGACTTCAGGATGCGCTTGCCCACCTCGATGACGATCGGCAGGACGGACACGAAGACGATCAGCAGGAAGATGACGTCGACATTGTCGCGGATGAACTCGATCTGACCGAGCAGGTAGCCGAGCAGCGTGACGCCGGCGCCCCACAGGACGCCGCCCACGATGTTGTACGTGAGGAACAGCGAGTACTTCATCCGCGACGCACCCGCGACGACCGGCGCAAACGTGCGCACGATCGGAACGAACCGGGCCAGGATGATCGTGATCGGGCCGTGCTTCTCGAAGAACGCGTGCGACTCGTCGATGTATTTCTTCTTGAAGAATCGTGCGTCGTCGGACTTGAACAGGGCGGTTCCGCCCTTGCTGCCGATGAAGAAGCCCACCTGGTCGCCGAGGATGGCGGCGATCGGGATCAGAATCAGCAGCACCCCGATGGGGGCGAACGGTTCGATCTCCGTCGACTTCGACGCCGCGATCAGGCCTGCGGTGAAGAGGAGCGAGTCGCCGGGGAGCAGGGGGAACAGCAATCCCGACTCGATGAAGACGACCGCGAGGAGTCCGACGAGCACCCAGGTGCCGAAGGAGTTGAGGAGGTTCACCGGGTCTAGGAATCCCGGCAACAACGCGAGGTTGGTCACGGAATCCGATGCTGCCTGCACAATCACGGCCCTCAGCGTACCGGCGTATTCCCCGACTGTCGGAATGGTGCAGGTCATGGAGTTTCGGCCGGGTCGCGGACCCGCCGAAACGGGGTGCCGCGACAGCCACCGGGAGACGTACGCTACCGGTATTGCCATACTGCTAGGACCACATCGCGCGCTGCGCTGATCGCGCGCGCCGAAATCGACTCTTTATGGAGGACTGCCGCCGTGCCAATCGCGACTCCCGAGGTCTACGCCGAGATGCTTGGTCGGGCCAAGGAGCACTCCTTTGCCTTCCCCGCCATCAACTGCACTTCTTCCGAAACCATCAACGCCGCCATCAAGGGCTTCGCGGACGCCGGCAGTGACGGCATCATCCAGTTCTCGACCGGTGGCGCCGAGTTCGGTTCGGGCCTGGGCGTCAAGGACATGGTGACAGGCGCGGTCGCACTCGCCGAGTTCGCGCACGTGATCGCCGCGAAGTACGACGTCACGATCGCCCTGCACACCGACCACTGCCCCAAGGACAAGCTCGACACGTTCGTCCGCCCGCTGCTCGAGATCTCGCGGCAGCGCGTCGAGGCCGGCCGCAACCCGCTGTTCCAGTCCCACATGTGGGACGGTTCGGCTGTCCCGATCGACGAGAACCTGGAGATCGCCCGGGAGCTCCTCGCGAAGGCGAAGGCCGCCAACATCATCCTCGAGGTCGAGATCGGCGTCGTCGGTGGTGAAGAGGACGGCGTGGAAGCGGAGATCAACGACAAGCTCTACACCTCGCCCGAGGACTTCGAGAAGACCGTCGACGCGCTCGGCACCGGCGAGAACGGCAAGTACCTGCTGGCCGCCACGTTCGGCAACGTGCACGGCGTCTACAAGCCGGGCAACGTGAAGCTGCGTCCCGAGGTGCTCGAGACCGGCCAGAAGGTCGCCGCCGCCAAGCTGGGGCTGTCCGAGAGCTCGCAGCCGTTCGACTTCGTCTTCCACGGCGGATCGGGCTCGCTGAAGTCGGAGATCGAGGCTGCGCTGAACTACGGCGTCGTCAAGATGAACGTCGACACCGACACCCAGTACGCGTTCACCCGCCCGATCGTGGGCCACATGTTCGCGAACTACGACGGCGTCCTGAAGGTCGACGGCGAGGTCGGCAACAAGAAGTTCTACGACCCGCGCGGCTACCTCAAGAAGGCGGAGGCCGGCATGACGGCCCGCGTCATCGAAGCCTGCAACGATCTCAAGTCCGCGGGACGTTCCGTCTCCGGATAGGCGCTTCGCGCTCGTGCGCCTTTCCGGTAGCTGCCGCTACCGGAAAGGCGCACAGTCGTTTATCGGGGGTCGCAGATCTTCCAGGTGCCGTCGACCTTCTCGAGGTTGAACGTGCGCCACGACTGCTCGCCGGGGTTGGCGGCCGTGTGGGCCTTGACCTGGGCGATGGCGGTGTCGCCGGTGATCTGCACGGCGTCGACGCCGCCGACCACCGGAATGTTCTGCTGCGTCACGGCGACCTGGTGGACCTCGGCGAAATCCTGATCCGAGATGCCCTGGTAGTACTCGGCGAGGCTTCCGCAGGTGCTGGTGCGCAGCGTCGCCAGATCGCCCTGGGTGAGTGCCGCCACGAACGTGTCGATCGTTCCCTGCACCTGGGCCTCGGGTGAGTTCTCGGCCTGGTTGTTGTTGTAGACCACCACGCCGGCGACCGCGATCGCGGCGACGACGATGACACCGGCGGCGATCGCGGCGAACAGCCACGCCTTGCCGTGCCTCTTCGCGGGCTGCTGCGCCGCGGCGACGCGCTGCGGCGCGCTCTGCTGGGGCGGCAGAACCCGCTGCGGTGCGGCCTTCGGAGGTGTGGGCGCCGGCCGCGGGGGAGCGGGCGGCGGGGGCACGGGCCGGGCGTTCTGAGGCTGGTTCGCCCGGGCAGCAGCCGCAGCAGGTCGGGGCGGTGGCGGCGTCGCCGGAACCGCGGGCCTCGTCACCGGGATTGCGACCGTCTCGTCCGACGGCGGGTTCGCCTGCCCCTGCACCTTCGGGTTCTGCGTGGTGGGTGCGCGGTGCATCTTCACCGTCGCGGGGTCCCCCGACGCCGGCACGCTCGTCTGCGTCGGGATCGCCGTGGTGGCCGCTTCGGATGCCTTGTCCGTGGGTTTCGTGGCAGAGTCCGCGCCGGCTCGAGGTGTCTCGGCTCGTGGGCGTGGTGCCGGAGGCTTGGGCAGTTCGGGCTGTGGCTCGTCGGCCTTCTTCTCTGCCGCCCGCTCGGGGGCCTTCTTCTGCGGGGGCTTCGGCTCGGGCGACTTCGGTGCGGCGGGCTCTGCATCCGCAGCGGGCTGCGCGGTCTTCGCAGGCTTCGCGGTCGCGTCGGCGCCGCCGGTGCCCGTGCCGGCGGTGGTGCCGGCCGCTGCCGGGCCGGACGGTGTGTCCGCGGCCGGCTTCTGAGTCGATTCGTCTTTCTTCGGGTCCTGCACGCGCTGCCCCTCGGTCTGCAGAGAAATGAACGTTGGGGGCAGCCTAACGACATCGTGCGTCATCGGAGACCGCGACAGGGCGCGTCGCGGACGCGGGCCGACGCAGTGACGGCGCCGCGGCGGGGGCACAATAGGCGCATGACGTCTTTCGGTGACCTTCTCGGACCACAGCCCACGCTGCTCCCCGGGGACGACGAGGCCGAGTCGGCCCTGTTGAACCACGAGGATCCGGCTTCCGTCGCAGCCGCCCATCCCACCGCATCCATCGCATGGGCCTACCTGGCCGAGGCGGCCCTCCAGGCCGGCGAGACCATCGCGGCGTACGCCTACGCGCGCACCGGGTACCACCGTGGACTGGACCAGTTGCGTCGCAACGGCTGGAAGGGTTTCGGCCCGGTTCCGTACAGCCACGAACCCAACCGGGGTTTCCTCCGGTGCGTCGCCGTGCTGGCGAAGGCGGCGAAGGCGATCGGCGAAACGGACGAGTACGCGCGGTGCCTCGATCTGCTCGAGGACTGCGATCCCCGAGCTGCCGAAGCGCTTGGCGTCGGTTAACGCCCTCAGCTCGGCGAAAATCCGTGGCCGGGACGGGCTGAGGACTTCGGTCCAGCGGCTGCGGGTGTCGGCACTGCCGATCCTGCAGTGCGCGATCGCGGCCGGCGCCGCCTGGTGGGTGGCGACGGTGGTGATCGGTCACCCGACGCCGTTCTTCGCGCCGATCGCCGCGGTGGTGTCGCTGGGGCTCTCTCTCGGCGCCCGCCTGCGCCGTTCCGTCGAGTTGGTGGCCGGTGTCACGATCGGGATCGGGGTCGGTGACCTCATCGTCTCCGTCATCGGGAGCGGTACCTGGCAGATCACTCTCGTCGTGGTGCTGGCGATGTCCGCGGCGGTACTGCTGAACAGTGGACCGATCTTCTCGATGCAGGCGGGTAACTCCGCGGTGCTCGTGGCGACGTTGCTGCCGCCCGGCGGCACCGCGGGTATCGACCGCATGGTGGATGCCATGACCGGTGGTCTGGTGGGGATCGCCGTCGTCGCGCTGATTCCCACGCATCCCGTGGGGCGGGCGCGGAAGTACGCCGCGAACGTTCTCGGGACGGCGTCCGAGGTGATGCAGCTGGTGGCCGACGGTTTGGTGGCCAACGACGACAAGCCCATCGAGGAGGCGCTGCAGAAGGCGCGGGCAACGCAGGCGTCCATCGACACGCTGCGGACCCACCTCGCGGGCGGCCGCGAGATCAGCCGAATCTCGCCGCTGTACTGGAACACCCGCGGCCGGCTCGAACGACTCACCGCGGCCGCGGACCCACTAGACAATGCGTTGCGCAACATCCGGGTTCTCGCGCGGCGTTCGCTGACGCTGGTGCGCGACGACGAGATTCTCAATCCACGGCTCGTCGACCAGGTGGAGAAACTCGCCCACGCCTTGGAAACCCTCCGGCAGATGGCGCTCGCGGACCCCGGTCAGCAACCCGACCAGGCCGAGGCGGCGCGGGTGTTGCGTTCGGTGGCGTCCGGATTGAAACCGGAACTGGTGGAGAACGCGGGCTTGTCGGCCACAGTCGTCTTCGCGCAGATCCGTTCTCTGACCGTCGACCTTCTGCAGGTCGCAGGGCTGAAACGCATCTCGGCCATTGCCACCCTTCCGCCGACCGTGGAGAAGCCCGCGTATCGTCCCGAGCTCTGACCGCTCGAGCACGCTGTTGAACATATGCGCATGTACGCATATGATCGGCACAACTCGGGAGGAGACTCACCTATGGGAGTCGGTCACGGCCATTCGCACGGCCACACGCAAGGCAGCGGTGAGGTAGGCCCGTCACGGGGGCGGATCCGCCGCATGGTGATTGCTCTCGTCATCCTCCTCGCGTTCTTGGTTCTCGAGGTCGTCGTCGGCCTGACCGTCAACTCGCTGTCGCTGCTCGCCGACGCCGGGCACATGCTGACCGACGTCGTCGGAATGTCGATGGGGCTCGTCGCACTTCTCCTGGCACGCAAGGGCAGTACCACCGCGGCCCGGACCTTCGGCTGGCACCGCGCCGAAGTGCTCACGGCCATGGCCAACGCCGCGATGCTGCTCGCCGTCGCGGTCTGGGTGTTCTACGAGGCGATCTCCCGCATCGGCGACGCCCCCGACCTTCCCGGCATGGCGCTGATCCTCACCGCATCCGTCGGTCTGGCCGCGAACCTCGTGGTGATGCTGATGCTGCGCGCCGATTCCAAGGACAGCCTGGCCGTCCGCGGCGCGTACCTCGAAGTGCTCGCGGACGCCGTCGGCAGCGTCGGCGTGCTCATCGCCGGAGGCGTGGTGCTGGCGTTCGACTGGACCTACGCCGACATCATCGTCGGTGTCCTCATCTCGCTGTGGGTGGTGCCGCGGGCGATGAAACTTGCCGCCGCGTCACTGCGCATCCTCACGCAGGCGTCTCCCGAGGACGTCGATGTCGAATCGGTGCAGGCCGACCTCGAAGCGCTGCCCGGGGTCACCGGAGTCCACGACCTTCACGTGTGGACGCTCACGACGGGAATGGACGTGGCCACCGTCCACCTCACCACGGACGCCGACTCGTCCGTCGTCCTCGAATCGGCGCGGACCGTTCTCGAGAGCCACCGGCTCTCGCACGCGACAGTGCAGGTGGAATCCACTGCCAACGGACGCCACTGCGCCGAGAACGTCACCTGGTAGGAACCCTGTCTGTTTCGTCCGGTCTGGTCGAGTGGGATTTCAACGCTCCCCGGGGTGCGACGATCGCCGCGCAGGTGACCTATCTCAACATCGGTCAGGCGCCGACACTCGGCACATCCGGGCCTTTGACGAACGGTGACGGTGTCGAACGAGAACTGCCCGGCTTCACCGGACACCTGATTCCCGGCGGAACCTACGACCCCGACGGGCCGAAGGGCGCTGCAGCCTGCACTCTCGGCTTCGGATTCGCCGTCACCCAGCGACCGTCACTTGGTGAACCGGGTGACATCCGCACCCGGTCGCCACAGATCGACGTACAGGTGGTCGCCGTCGACGGTGGTGAGCACCACCTCGTCGAGGCCGAGTTCGAAGACGTCCGCCTCGGGGATCTCGTCGGGATAGTGGTCGACGATCTGCTGTTTCCGCTCCCCGAGGATCTCCTCCGCGCGGCCGCTGATCTTGGCGTCGCCGCCCTCCATCGTGTGGTGACCGGGGTTGCTGTGGAGAGAGAATCGCGGATCGCGTTGGAGGTCTTGCACTTTGCGTGCGCCGACCATCGAGCCGAGCAGTAACGCGCCTTCGTAGAACTCGACCTCGGTACCGCTCACCCTCGGAGAACCGTCCTTGCGGAGCGTCGCCAGCACGTGGTGCTTGTGCGCCTCGAAGCGTGCGGCGACAGCCTTGGCGAGGTCGGGGGCTTCTGTCTCGAATTGCGTCCAGTTGGTCATGCCGACCAGTGTGCTCTCCTATCCCTGACATCTACTGTCAGGGATTTTCACTAGAATCGGAGAATGCGTTCGAGTCGGCTCGTCGAGGTGATGCTCCGTCTGGAGGGCAGTCGCGGGGCCACCGCGCAGCAACTCGCGGACGAACTCGGGGTCTCGGTCCGCACCGTGTATCGCGACGTCACGGCGTTGTCGGCGGCCGGTGTGCCGTTGTGGACGGAGAGTGGACCCGGGGGCGGAATCCGGTTGCTCGACGGCTGGCAGTCGAAGCTCGGCGGCATGACGGGCGAGGAGACGTCCGCGTTGATGTTGCTCGGCGTCCCGTCGATCGCCGACGATCTCGGTCTTCGCGACGTCACGGCGGCTGCGCAGTCGAAGTTGTTGGGGGCGTTGCCGGTCCCGCTGCGCGCCGGGGCTCAGCTGTGGCGGGATCGGCTCTACGTCGACGCTCCCGGCTGGTTCGACGGGCCACGCGACAACGGTGATCTTCCGGTGGTGGCGTCCGCGGTGCTCGAAGGTCGGCGCCTCGGCATCCGTTACAGCAAGGGGAGCCGTTCGGCGGCACGAACTCTCGATCCTCTGGGGCTGGTGGCGAAGGCCGGTGTCTGGTATCTCGTTGCGCAGCATCGCGGACGGACGCTGTCGTATCGGGTGTCGCGGATCAGTGACGCGACCGTGCTGAAGCAGCCGGCGGTGCGCCCCGACAACTTCGATCTGGGTGCGTGGTGGACGGCGTCGGTGGCCGAATTCGATCGTGCACTCCTGCGTTTCCGGTGCCGGGTGCGGCTCTCGCCCGCGTCGTGGCGCCGCTTGCCCCGGGTGGTCGGTGTCGAGGCCGCCCGCGTCGAACCCGGACCGCCGGACGACGACGGCTGGGTGACCGTCGACCTGTTACTCGAGGCCGAGGACGTGGCGCTCGACCAGTTGACCGTTCTCGGCGGGGGAGTCGAAGTGCTCCGACCGCACTCGCTGCGCGAATCGCTGCGTGGGGTGGGAGAAGCGATCGCCCGCCGGAACGGCTGAGGTGGACCACTGCCGCGTCACACCAGGCGTTCGAGCACCGTGGCATTGGCCAGTCCGCCGGCCTCGCACATGGTCTGCAGCCCGAACCGGGCCCCGCGCTGCTCCATTGCGTTCACCAGCGTGGTCATGAGCCGGGCACCGCTGGCCCCCAGCGGATGTCCGAGCGCGATCGCGCCGCCGTGCACGTTGACGCGGTCCAGGTCGGCTCCGGTGTCTGCCGCCCAGGCCAGGACCACCGACGCGAACGCCTCGTTCACCTCGAACAGGTCGATGTCGGAGATGTCGAGGCCGCTGCGCTGCAGCACCTTGCGTGTCGCGGGAATGACCGCGGTGAGCATCATCAGCGGGTCGTCGCCGACAACGGAGAAGCTGTGGAGCCGGGCCAGTGGCCGCAGGCCCAGGCGTCCCGCGATCTCACTCGTAGTGATCATGAGCGCCGCACTTCCGTCCGACAGGGGACTGCTGTTGCCTGCGGTGATCGACCAGTCGATCTGCGGGAACCGCTCCCCGTAGAAGTCGCTGCGGAAGGCCGGTCGCAGGCCGCCGAGAGCGTCCAGTGTCGTGTCCGGCCGGATGGCCTCGTCCACACTCAGCTCCGGCAGGACGGCGAGTTCCTTCGCGAAGTTCCCGGCACTCGTTGCCGCCGCGGCCTTCTGGTGACTGCGCAGGGCGAACTCGTCCAGCTGGGTGCGGGAAAGTCCCCACCGGGCGGCGATGAGTTCGGCGCTGATGCCCTGCGGGACGAGGCCGTCGGGGTAGCGGCGCTCGAAGCCCACACCCATCGATTCGCGTCCGATGCTGCTGGACCCCATCGGAACTCGGCCCATCGATTCGACACCGGCGGCGACGACGATGTCGTACGCGCCCGACATCACGCCCTGCGCGGCGAAGTGGACGGCCTGCTGGCTGCTGCCGCACTGCCGGTCGACGGTCGTGCCGGGTACGGATTCGGGGAATCCTGCCGCCAGAAGCGCACTGCGGGTGATGTTCTGGCTCTGGTCCCCGACCTGGGTGACGGTGCCGCCGATGACGTCGTCGATCAGTGCGGGATCGATTCCCGTGCGCTCGACGAGGGTCGACAGGCTGTGGGCGAGAAGGTCGACGGGGTGCACTCCGTGTAAGGTGCCCGAGGGCTTGCCCTTACCGATCGGCGTGCGGACGGCCTCGACGATGACGGCGTCTCTCATGGCGATTCCTTTCGGTGCTGTGAGTACTTGTCAACCGCGGGCGGTTGACAAGTACTCACGGGGTGGGTTCATACCTGCGGCGGTGAGTGCGGCGACGACGGCCACCGCGGCCACCGCCGACCAAGCGAGTTGGAACGCGGAGTGGGTGTCTTCGTAACCGGCGGTCGTACCGAGGATGGCGACCAGCATGCTCACACCCAGTACGGTTCCGACCTGACGGCTCATGGTGACGACGGCGCTACCGGTGGCCGAGCGCGACTGCGGTAGTCCGGCGGTGGCGGACGACAGGATCGTCGGCAACGCCAGGCCGACCCCGACACCGGCGATCATCCAGCCGGGCAGCAGTTCCGACGCGTAGTGCGGTTCCATCCCGACGGACGAGAGAACGAGCACGGCGCCCGCCGCCCACAGGGCGCTGCCCGCCGCGGTGAGCGCTCCAGCGGAGAAGCTGCGGGACAGGAACTGGCCGACCACGGCGAACACCGGCACCATCAACGGGCCCGGCGCGATCGCGAGACCTGTCAGCAGCGCGGAGTAGCCCCACACCTGCTGCAGCCACAGGATGTTCGCGAGCAGACCGGCCGCGAAGGCGGCACTGAACGCGAGCGCGGTCACGTTCGACCAGGCGAACGTGCGCACCTTCAGCATGGCGGGTTCGATGAGCGGCTCGCGCTGCCGGCTGTTGCTCCACCAGAACAGTGCGGCGGACGCGGCAGCGACGGTGAACGCGAGCGCGATTCGGGGGTCGTCCCATCCCCAGTCGGGTCCCTGGACCAGTCCGAGTGCGAGGGCACCGATGCCGACGGTCAGCAGGGCAGCTCCGGACAGGTCGAGGTCTGTGTCGCGGGCGGTCGGGCGGAAGTCGGGGACCAACCGGACGGTGGCGATCAGGAAAGCGATACCGATGGGGACGTTGATCAGGAAGGCCCAGCGCCACGACGCCTCGACGAGCAGGCCACCCACCACGGGCCCGAAGGCCGCGGCCGCGGCGCCCGACGCGGCCCAGATCCGGACCGCACCCGCACGTGTGGCCTCGGGGACCATGCTGATCAGCAGTCCAAGGCTGGCGGGGGTCAGGGCCGCCGCACCGACGGCCTGGAGCAGCCGGAAGGCGACGAGCAGCCACAGCGAGGGGCTCAGCGCGCATGCCGCGCTGGCGGCGGTGAACAGCGCCAGCCCGAGAAGGAATCCGCGTCGGCGGCCCACGCGGTCGGCCCAGCGTCCGAGCGGAACCAGGAGTGCGGCGAACACGATCGCGTAGCCGCCCAGCACCCAGCTGAGGTCGCCGAGGCTGTAGCCGGGGTAGCTCGCCGCGATGTCGCCGAACGCGACGTTGACGACGAACAGATCGAGGCTGGCGACGAACGACGCGCCGGAGAGGACGGTGAGGAGCGGGCCGAGCCGCACTTCCTGACGCACCTGACTATTGAGGGCCATAGTCAGCAAATTTACACCTGACTATGGCGAAGGCAAGTCAGGTGTGACGGACGCCTCGGATCGACGGTTTGCGCTGCGAAGACCCCCGCGGCGGTCCTAACGTGAGGCATGGCTGTTCTGACCCCCGGATTCCACGGCAGACCTCGCAGCGAGCACTCTCTTCCGCCCGGGCAGTACGAGGTAGGGGATTTCCCGGTCCTCTCGGCAGGACCGACGCCCCGCGTCCCGATCGACACATGGACGCTGACCGTGACCGACGAGACCGGCCGGCGCCACGAGTGGTCGTGGGCCGAATTCATGAAGCTCCCGCAGGAGCGGCCGACGGTCGACCTCCACTGCGTCACGCGATGGTCGAAGTTCGGAACCTCGTGGAAGGGCGTCTCCCTCGACACCCTGTTCGCGGACGTCGAGACGTCCGCGGGATTCGTCCTCGTCGGATGCGACGGCGGCTACACCACGAATCTTCCCGTCTCCGACGTCCTCGGGGGCAAGGCGTGGATCGCGCACACCTACGAGGGCGCGCCTCTCGCGCCGGTGCACGGGGGTCCGGCCCGTCTGCTCGTGCCCCATCTCTACCTGTGGAAGTCCGCGAAGTGGGTTCGGTCGATCCAGCTCGTCACCCAGGACGTCCCGGGATTCTGGGAACAACTCGGGTACCACGATCGCGGAGACCCGTGGCGGGAGCAGAGGTACCAGGGTGACCAGTGAACTCGTGGGCCGCGCCGTGCTCAGCTGGCGAGTGGCGGAACTCGTCGAGTCGTGGCCCGAGACGGCGAGTGCGCGGGCCCTGGTCCTCGAGGTCCCGGACTGGCCTGGGCATCGCGCCGGGCAGCACGTCGATCTCCGCCTGACCGGTCCCGACGGGTATACCACCGAGCGGAGCTACTCGCTGGCGTCGCCGGCCGAGCGTTCGCCGGACGGGTGGCGACTGCAGTTGGTCGTCCAGCGGGTGGCGGACGGCGAGGTGTCTCCGTATCTGACCGACGTGTTCGCCGCGGGCAATCTGATCGAGGTGCGCGGACCGATCGGTGGCTGGTTCGTGTGGTCGCCGCGCGAGGGTGGCGGCGCGCCGGTGCTTCTCGTCGCGGGTGGGTCGGGGATCGTGCCGCTGATGTCGATGATTCGCGAGCGCCGGTTCCGCCACGACCGCACGCCGTTCCGGCTCGTGTACTCCCTCCGGACGCAGGCCGACGAATTGTTCGCGGACGAGCTGAACAGGCCCGGGAGCGGCGACGGGGGAGTCGAGACGTTCGTTCTCCACACCCGCGAGGACTCGCCGCGGCGCCCGGCGGGTCGGATCACTGCCGCCGATCTCGCGGCGTGGGGATGGCCGGCGGACTTCGCGCCGCGCTGCTTCGTGTGCGGGCCCACCGGATTCGTCGAGGAGGCGGCTCGCCTGCTGCTGTCGCTCGGGCACTCGCCGGACGACATCAAGACCGAGCGGTTCGGTCCTTCGGGGCCGTGACCGGAGGAAGGAATTGTCGATGAGTACGTTGCAGGGCAACGACTTCGAGGACGGGAACGTTCTCGGCGGGCCGTTCGCGGAGATCTTCGTTCACGACCTCACCGCGGCGACCGGACGGTGCCGGTTCTGCGGTCTCGACGGACCGATGGCGGCCGTGCACGTCTATACGCGTGCGCCCGGTGTCGTCGTGCGGTGCCCAGGGTGTCAGGAGGTGCTGCTGCGGCTGGTGTCGACTCCGCGTGGGCTCGAACTCGACGCCAGCGGCCTGTCGCACCTGTCCTGGAAGCTCTAACTGCTGACTATGGAATCTGCAAGTCAGCTATGCTGAGGTGTATGGACGCGGCACGGTTGGACGGTTTTCTCGCGGATCGCGACACCTGGCGGGCGACGCACTGCTCCATCGGCAAGGCGATGGACGTGATCGGCACGCGTTCGGCCGTCCTGATCCTGCGCGAGGCCTACTACGGCACCACGCGATTCGACGACTTCGCGAAACGGGTCGGCATCACCGAGGCCGTGGCGGCGTCCCGACTGCGTGAACTGACGGCCGAGGGCCTGTTCGAGCGGCAACCCTACAAAGAGCCCGGCCAGCGCACCCGCTACGAATACGTGCTCACCGAGAAGGGGCGCGACCTCCTGCCCGCCGTGCTCGCGCTGATGCAGTGGGGCGACAAGTACCTCCAGGGCAAGCACGGACCGCCGATCGGATTGCGGGACGACGCGACCGGCGAATCCGTCCGCGTCGAGGTCCGCAGTCCCGACCGGGAGGTGCCGTTGGCGGAACTGCGGCTGACCCCCAACTTCACCGAAGAGGACGCGCGCCGGTCCCGCCCGTGAGTACAAGTACTCACGGGTCAGAGCCAGAAGCGCATCAGACGGTTGCCGTACTGCGCGTAGATCTCCGGCACACCGGACAGTTCGAACAGCCGGTAGATGACGTCGAAGAACACCACGTTGATCGACGGCACGAACAGCAGCGCCACGAGGATCAGCAGTCCGTACGGCTTGAACTGGTCGACGGATCTGCGGGTGCGGGGCGACAGGAACGGCTCGAGCGCGCCATACCCGTCGAGGCCGGGGACCGGCAGGAGATTGAGCACGGTGGCCATCACCTGCAGGAACGCGAGAAAACTCAGTCCCGTCCAGAACACCCGGTGGTCGCCGCCCAGCCCGAACCAGCGGATCACCGCGAGGAGCACGATCGCGGACACCAGATTCACGGCGGGTCCGGCGAGCGACACCCGCGCCTGCACCTTCGGCGGGAACAGTCCGGTGCGCAGGTACACGGCGCCGCCGGGCAACCCGATCCCGCCGAGCGCGATGAACAGCACCGGCAGACCGATCGACAGCATCGGGTGGCTGTACTTCAACGGGTTGAGCGTGAGGTAGCCGCGAACCTCGACGTCGGTGTCGCCGTGCCGCCACGCCGTGTACGCGTGCGCGAACTCGTGCAGACAGAGCGTCACCACCCATCCCGCGACCACCAGCAGGAACACCCCGACGTGCCCGAGGACCGACTCCAGTTCGGCGCGCCACGCGAGAACACCGCCGGCGACCGCGACAGCGACGACCAGAAGGAATACCGGACTGGGACGGACCGCCGTGGTCCGCGCCCTGGGCAGGTTCATCTGACCAGCAACCACTCTTGATCGTGGCGGTAGAACGTCGAACGCTTGACTTCGCGCGGATTGGGCACGCCGTCGCGGGTGAGGGCCGCGGCGGGCGACCCGAGCTGCACGGCGCGCCCCTCGGCCCAGCGGCGGGGCAGCCAGCGCCTGCGAGGTTCGACCGACGCCCGCAGACCGGGCGTCCGTGGGGTCGGAGTGACGTTCAGGCTCGCCGTCGTCCCCGAGAACAACCGGGTGTCGTCGACGTAGGCCTCACCGACGAGCGGGCCCCCGTCCGGACCCGTGACGGTGGCGCACCCGACGAGCGCGATCCCCGCGTCGTCGCGGATGAGGGGGACCGGCTTGGCCGTCCCCTTCAGCGCGGTGCGGGCACCGCGTGCGCCGGAGGACAAGTGGTAAGCCTCCGTCGCGTCGGAACGATGCTCCGCGACGTACGCGAGCTCGATGTGCAGGCGTTCGGTGCGCATCAACCGGGTCAGGGTGGCCGCGAAGGCGGCGTCGCTGCCCACCACGATCAGTCGCGGATCCACGACGACCTGAAGTTTGGAGAAGACCTCGTCGAAGTCGTCCTTGTCCGGGACGGCAGGTGCGCTCGAGGTCGAAATGGAGCCCAGAGGTAGGGGAAGCGGCGCGTCGCCGCAAATGAGCACTACGGGGGTCAACGCCACTCCTCGCCCGGATGTCCCGCCGCGATTTCCGCAGCTTCCCTTTCGGATCATCCTAGTGGCACGCCCGAGATGGCCTCCCCAGCCGTACTGTGGGGTCTGTTCTCCATGCCCTCGGCTAGACTGTTCCCCCGGCCACTGCCTACGAACGGCAGGACCACGCAGTCGGATACGACTGTACGTCGACCGTAGGAGACAACGTCATGCCGGCAATCGTCCTGATCGGCGCCCAGTGGGGCGACGAGGGCAAGGGCAAAGCTACCGATCTACTGGGCGGACGCCTGCAGTGGGTGGTGCGCTACCAGGGCGGTAACAACGCCGGACACACAGTGGTCCTTCCGAACGGCGACAAGTTCGCTCTGCATCTCATTCCGTCCGGAATCCTCACTCCGGGCGTCACGAACGTCATCGGCAACGGTGTCGTGGTGGACCCGGGAGTGCTGCTCACCGAACTCGCCGGACTCGACGAGCGGGGCGTGGATACCAGCCGCCTGCTGCTCTCGGCCGATGCGCACCTGATCATGCCGTACCATGTTGCCATCGACAAGGTCACCGAACGCTTCCTCGGGGCCAAGAAGATCGGCACCACCGGCCGCGGTATCGGGCCCTGCTACCAGGACAAACTCGCGCGTGTCGGCGTCCGCGTGCAGGACGTGCTGGACGAGAAGATCCTCACCCAGAAGGTCGAGGCGGCACTCGAGTTCAAGAACCAGGTGCTCGTCAAGATCTACAACCGCAAGGCCCTCGACCCGCAGCAAGTCGTCGACGAGGTGCTCGAGCAGGCCGACGGTTTCAAGCACCGCATCGCGGACACACGCCTGCAGCTCAACGAGGCACTCGAGCGCGGCGAGACGGTGCTGCTGGAGGGTTCACAGGGCACGCTCCTCGACGTCGACCACGGCACCTACCCGTACGTGACGTCGTCCAACCCGACGTCCGGTGGCGCAGCGGTCGGTTCGGGTATCGGACCCACCAAGATCACGACGGTGCTGGGCATCCTCAAGGCGTACACCACCCGCGTCGGCTCGGGCCCGTTCCCGACCGAACTCTTCGACCAGAACGGCGAATACCTCGCCAAGACCGGCGGCGAGGTGGGTGTCACCACCGGCCGTGCCCGTCGCACCGGCTGGTTCGACGCCGTGATCGCCCGCTACGCAACGCGAGTCAACGGCATCACCGACTACTTCCTCACCAAGCTCGACGTGCTCAGCAGCCTCGACACCATCCCGATCTGCGTCGGCTACGACGTCGACGGCGTGCGGTACGACGAGATGCCCATGTCGCAGACCGACGTTCATCACGCGAAGCCGATCTACGAGGAAATGCCCGGCTGGTGGGAAGACATCTCCCACGCCCGGACGTTCGAGGAGCTCCCGAAGAACGCGCAGAACTACGTCCTGCGCCTCGAGGAACTGTCGGGTGCGTACATCTCCTGCATCGGCGTCGGCCCCGGCCGCGACGAGACCATCGTCCGCCGCGACGTGGTGCGGTAGTCCGCTCGATTGTCGCCGAATGTGACCTCGGTTCAGTTGAATTGAACCGATGCGACATTCGGCGATCCGAGATACATTCGAGCCGATGATCAGGACTGTCGAAGCGAGTACCCGGACACCGGCCGGCCGGTGGTACGACAGCTTCCACGCAGCGGCCGCCGTCCTGGAGGCATTCGGGCACGACACGTCGGACGCCGGCAGGTGCGTGGCGGTGGTGTCGACGGATCTCGGGGTCTGGGTGTTCGAAGGTGACCCGAGGTCGACGGTCGACGCGTTCGTTCACGCAGTGGAGCGGGCGATCGTCGCCGGTGGGCAGGCGTTCGTGCTGGGATGCGCCAGGGTGACCGGGGCGGATCAACGGGTGGTCCGGACCCTTCGGGTTCCCGACGGCGACAGGATGGCGGCGGCCGCGGCGATGGCGCGCGAACTCGTGGGCGACCCGCAGGCGCTGATCAGAACAGCACCGGGTCGTCGAAACCCGGAGTGTGCTCGAGGGCCAGCAGTTCGCGCTTGGTGAGGGTGCCGCCGCCGGCGGAGAAGCCGCCGACCTGCCCGCCGGCGGCGAGGACGCGATGGCACGGGATCACGATCGGCAGTGGGTTGCGGCCGAGGGCCTGACCGACGGCCTGCGCTGCCCCGGGCTTGCCGAGTTCCGCCGCGATGTCGCCGTAGGTGAGCGTGGTGCCCGGGTCGATGGCGCGGGTGAGGTCGTAGACGTTGCAGTCGAATTCGGGGACTCCCTCGAAGTCGAGGTCGATCCACCGCAGATCGTCGAGTGCGCCGCCCAGGTGTTCGCGTATTCCGTCGACGGCCCGCTGGACCGGCGCCGGCGGCTGGTGCTCCACCGCATCCGGGAAGCAGTGTTCGAGACGCTGCCGGGTGGATTCGGGTGAACCTTCGGGCAATTGCACGCCGACGATCCCGGCGGCCCGCCACGCGATGGCGCAGGTGCCGAGGGCCGTGTCGAACAGGGCGATTCCTGTGATCACCAATCCAGTATGCCTGCCACATCTGACGTTCACCTTCCGTTGACCGCGGTTGGACATCCTCGAGGCTCGACGACCGAGGAGATGTTCCGTGTATCTGTCCCGCCGTACCCTGCTCCGCTCCACCGCACTCGGGTTGCTGGCCGTCCCCGCCGCCGCGTGCTCCGATTCCGGCAGCGCGGGTCCGGCGCTGGTCCGTGAACGACCCACCCTGACGCACGGTGTCGCGGCCGGGGACGTGCGAGCCGACGGTGCGCTCGTCTGGGCGAGGTCCGACCGTCCGGCCACGATGATCGTGGAGATCTCGGCCACCGAGTCGTTCACCGACCCGGCGCGATTCGAGGGGGGACTGCTCATCCCGGACACGGACGGCACCGGACGGCTGCGGCTGACCGGACTACCCGCAGGGCAGCAGGTGCACTACCGGGTGACTCTCGAAGGTGACGACGGCGCCATCTCGGAGGCGGTGACGGGTGTCTTCCGCACCGCTCCGAGCGCCGCAGGCGACATCCGGTTGCAGTGGTCCGGCGACACGGCGGGTCAGGGATACGGAATCAATCCGGACGTCGGCGGGATGCGGATCTTCGACACGATGGCCGCGCGCGACCCGCACCTGTTCCTGCACTCGGGCGACGTCGTGTACGCCGACGGCCCGCTGAAGGAGTCCGTCGCGCTGCCGGACGGACGCGTGTGGCGGAACACGGTCAGCGAGCCGAAGAGCGCGGTCGCGCAGACGTTGGACCAGTACCGCGGCCAGTACGCGTACAACCTCACCGATCACAACTACCGCAGGTTCAATTCTTCTGTGGCGCAGATCGTTCAGTGGGACGACCACGAGACCGTCAACAACTGGTACCCCGGCGAGGTCCTCGACCTCGACGCATACACGGAGAAGAACGTGGACGTGCTGGCGCAGAGGGCATTCCAGGCGTACCACGAGTGGCTGCCGCTCGAGCCGGCCGACGCGGTCGACGGTCGCGTGTACCGCAAGATCGGGTACGGTCCACTGCTCGACATCTTCGTCCTCGACATGCGCACCTACAAGGACGCGAACGGGGTCAACACCGGTGCGGCCGGGCAGATTCTCGGTGCGGCCCAGAAGGACTGGCTGATCCGGGAACTCGGTGCGTCCACGGCGACATGGAAGATCATCGCCAACGACCTCCCGCTCGGGGTGGTGGTCCCGGACGGGGACACCGCGTTCGAGGGCGTCGCGAACGGGGAACCCGGTCAGGCGTCGGGCCGGGAATCCGAGATCGCCCAGGTGCTGTCGGCGATCAAGGCGGGGCGGATCACCGGGACGGTGTGGCTCACCGCGGACGTGCACTACACCGCCGCGCACCGGTACTCGCCCGACCTCGCCACGTACAAGGATTTCGACGAGTTCTGGGAGTTCGTCTCCGGTCCACTCAACGCGGGCGGCTTCGGTCCCAACGACCTCGACGCCACGTTCGGCCCCGAGGCCGTGTTCGTGCACGCGCCGCCCGCACCCAACTCGTCGCCGCTCGACGGATACCAGCACTTCGGTGAGGTGTTCATCGACGGGCAGACGTCGGAGTTGCGGGTGGACCTCCTCGACGCGGCCGGGACGGTGCTGTTCAGTCAGCTGCTGCCGTCGCCCGCTCGCTGATCGCCCGGAGCGGGCCAGTCTGGATCTTCTGGACTGCTCGGCTGGTCGGGAAAGATCCCGCCGAGCGGGGCGCCGATCCGGAACTGCTCCAGGCGAAACACGCCCTTACCTCCCTCTTTGGGGCCGTAGTGCGCGACCGCTGCGGCCAGGAGAACCATGCACGCGAGGGTGATCAGTGTCGTCATGGATTCAAGGTTCGCCACAACTGGCTTTGAGTTGAATAGCCAAGAGGTTGATACTGGACTGCATGATGACTCGCGTACTCGGTGCACGCTCCCTCGCCAGGGACCTCGGCAACTGGCAGGACGACAGCGGCCGCCGGTCGGCGGCGCGGCCCGCCTACCGGGCGCTGGCCGACGGGATCCGCCTACTCGTGCACGACGGCCGCATCCCGCTGGGTGTCGCGTTGCCGAGCGAGCGCGAACTGGCGTCGATGCTGGAGTTGAGCCGGACCACGATCACGTCGTCGTATTCGGTGCTCCGGGACGAGGGGTACCTCATCAGCCGTCAGGGGTCGCGCAGCACCGTCGCGCTGCCGCTCGGGGCACGGCAGAACGGGCTGATGTTCCGGGCGCACCAGCCCGGGTCCGACAACTCGGTGGTCGACCTCAGCTATGCCGCGATGGCCGCGCCCGCGGAGGCGGTCGAACAGGCCTACGCTTATGCGTTGCAATCGCTTCCGCAGTTCCTGCCGACGCACGGCATGGAGCCGGTGGGGATCGGCGCGTTGCGGGACGTGATCGCCGAACGCTACCGGGCGCGGGGACTGGAGACCTCGCCCGAGCAGATCATGGTCACCTCCGGTGCTCAGCACGCGCTGCGGCTGCTCCTCAACGTGCTCACGGCGCCGGGGGAGCGGGTGCTGGTCGATCACCCCACGTACCCGAACGCGCTGGAGGCGATCCGCAGGGTCGGTGCGCGTCCGGTCCCGGTTCCCGTCCGTCCGGAGGGCGGGGCGTCCGGTGCCTGGGATCTCGACGGAATCCGCAGCGCCGCCCGGCAGACCGCGGCCCGGATGGCGTACCTGATTCCGGACTTCCACAACCCCACCGGACTGTGCCTCGACGCGTCCGGGCGGGCCGAACTGGCGCGGATCGCGCGCGATACCCGCATGACGCTGGTGGTGGACGAGACGATGGTCGACCTGTGGCTGGACGAGCCGTCACCGGGGCCGGTCGCGGCGCACGGCAGGGGAGCCGCGAAGTCGGAGGTCGTGACGATCGGGTCGGCGGCAAAGTCGTTCTGGGGCGGGCTGCGCGTCGGCTGGATTCGCGCCGATCCGGCACTGATCACCCGGCTCGCCGGGGCGCGGGCCGCGGTCGATCTGGGCACGCCGGTGATGGACCAGCTCGCGGCGGCGCATCTGCTCTCCGACGACGAACTCGTCCTCGCCCGTCGCCGGGCGGAATTGCGGGAACAGCGGAGCGCGATGCTCGACGCTCTCGCCGACCGTCTGCCGGACTGGATCCCGACCATCGGTTCGGGAGGGATGTCGCTGTGGCTGCGCATGCCCGCGCCGGTCTCGACGGCGCTGGCGGCGACGGCCCCCAACTTCGGGGTGCTGCTGGCGGCGGGACCGCGGTTCGGGGTGGAGGGCGCATTCGAGCGGTTCGTCCGGCTCCCGTACGCGCGGACGTCCGACGAGCTGCGTCGCGGTGTCGACTGCATCGCGGCGGCGTACGCGACACTGGCCGTCGACCGTGAGCTCGCGGAACCGTTCCTCGTCGTCTGAGCACGTGAGTGGCGACGCGTGCCGGAAAACGCGTCGCCACTCACGTGGGGGTCAGGTCCAGACGGTGTCGATGTCGACGCCCTCGCGGGCCGGGGGGGTGGGTGCGCCGGCCGGGGTGCGGGAGAACCGCGGCGCCGGGGCGTGCTGGGTGACGCCGTCGAGGTCGATCAGCGACCCGCGGGCGGCGATGTGCTCGTTGGACGGCGCCTCCGCGAACGTCAGCACGGGCGACACGCAGGCGTCGGTGCCGAGGAAGATGGCCGCCCACTCGTCGCGGGTCTTCGACAGAAACTTCTCGGCGAAGACCTTCTTCATCTGCGGCCACGACGAGATGTCCATCTGCTGCGGCAGTTCGGCGGGGTCGAGTTCGAGGCCCTGCAACAACAGGGCGTAGAACTGCGGCTCGATCGAGCCGACGGCCATGTACTTGCCGTCGGACGTCTCGTAGGTGTCGTAGAACGGCGCGCCGGTGTCGAGCAGGTTGACGCCGCGCTCGTCGGACCAGACGCCGCGGCCGCGGAACGCCCACATCATGTGCGACAGGGCCAGTGCGCCGTCCACCATCGCCGCATCCACGACCTGGCCCTTGCCGGACGTCTGGCGTTCCACCAGTGCCGACAGGATCCCGAAGATCAGGAACATCGAACCGCCGCCGAAGTCGCCGACCATGTTCAGCGGCGGCACGGGACGCTCCCCCTTGCGGCCGATGGCGTGCAGGACGCCGGTCAGCGAAATGTAGTTGATGTCGTGCCCGGCCGCGCTGGCCAGTGGACCCTCCTGGCCCCAGCCCGTCATCCGGCCGTACACGAGTCGCTCGTTGCGCCCGAGACAGACATCGGGGCCCAGGCCCATGCGCTCGGTGACACCGGGGCGGAAGCCCTCGATGACGACGTCCGCGCGCTCGATCAGACCGAGGACCTTCTCGACCTGCTCGGGGTCCTTCAGGTTGGCCTCGACGACGCGACGACCACGCTGGATCTGGTCGTACGGGCCGTCCGGCGGAATCACTCCGGGACGCTGGACGCACACCACGTCGGCGCCGAGATCGGCCAGGAGGGCGGCGGCGTGCGGGCCCGGTCCGAGGCCTGCGAATTCGACGACGCGAATGCCCGCGAGGGGGCCCTTCTTCTCTGTAACTGGAGCAGACACGCGAGTTCCTCATTCCGGTGCGAGACAACCTGTCGAATCGACGTTAACTTGCGGGCGCCCGGCCGTGTGCCCCGGGTCACGAGATACCGCCGCGGGTGACCCCGCGCCCTTGCCTGCCCACGGGTGCGCGGGGCACAGTTGATTCATGAGTCTTCAGGGTGAGCTCGTGAGTTTCGTGGCCAGCACCGATCTGGACGTCTCGGAGATGTTCTACGTGGAGACCCTGGGGCTGACGCGCGTCTCACGGGACGAGTTCGCGTTGGCCCTCGACTGCAACGGGGCTCTGCTCCGGGTCACGCTGGTGCAGGCGAAGGCCGACACCGGGTACACGGTGCTGGGGTGGAAGGTCCCCGACCTGAACAAGGTCGTCGAATCGCTGCGCAGCAAGGGCATCGGGTTCACCGAGTACCCGGGTATGGATCAGGACGAGCACGCGGCCTGGCGCGCCCCGGACGGCATCCGCGTCGCGTGGTTCCGGGATCCGCACGGCAACGTGCTGTCGCTCTTCGAGGATCCGAACTGACCGGCCTCAGGGGCGGGACGCACCGCGGCCGGCGAGCAGTGCCTCGGTAGCGTCCCACAACCGCGCGGCGAGTTCGGCGTCGCGTGCGTCCTTGCTCGGGTGAACGACCTTGCCGCCCTTGACGTATTTGCCGGTGAACTTGCCGCTCTCCGTCGCGGTGGCGGTCCAGACCACCGTTTCCGCAGCCTTCGCGACCTCGGCCGTGAACGGGGCCAGAAGTGTCCCCACCACCTGGTAGCCGAACGGCCGAACCCGCCCGAGGGAGGTGCCGCGGACGAAACCGGGGTCTGCGCAATTGACGACCAGTCTCGCGGGATCGGACCGGCGCGCCAATTCGTGGGAGAACAGGGTCAGGGCGAGTTTGGAGTTGTTGTATGCGCGCTGACCGTGGAACGTGTCCTTCGTGCCGTCGAGGTCGTCGAAGTCGAGGTGCCCGCCGCGATGTCCCGACGAGCTGATGTCGACGATGCGAGCCGGGTGCCGGTAACCGGCGGCGTCGGCGGTCGACGCCTCCGCCATCGCCGGGGCCAGCGTCGTCGCCAGCACGAACGGCGCGAGGTAGTTCACGGCGAACATCTCTTCGATGCCGTCGACCGTCAGCTGGCGATGCCCCACGTCGATGCCTGCGTCGTTCACCAGCACATCGATTCGCGGGAACCGGTGCAGCAGTTCCTCGGACAGCTTGCGGACCCGGTCGAGCGAGGACAGGTCGGCGAGCGCCGAGTTCAGCCGGTCGCGGTCGGTGCTCTCGGACAGTTCGGCGATCACCGCGTCGATCTTGTCCTGGTCTCGGCCGACCAGAACGACGGTGGCCCCGCGGCGTGCGAGTTGGCGGCAGGTCTCCAGGCCGAGCCCCGAGGTGGCACCGGTGACCACCATGGTGCGGCCTGCGAGATCGTTCGACTCGGTCATTCTCGCCTCCCGAATGCAGGTCTCTACGAGAGTAGGGCAACCGGGAGGGTCGCACCGGGGAACGAAAGCACCGCGAATCCGCTCGCGACTGCCGCCGCCTAGCGCCGGTGCTCGTACCCCAGCCAGGCGCGTCGACGCTCACCGAGCGGATCGTTCTCCACCCGGCTCGTATTGTCGATGATGAGCGTCTCCCGGCGCTCCGGCGAGTACCGGGGCCATCCGGGTGCGGGGGTCCCGTGCCGGGCGAAATGCAGCCAGTGCGACTGGACGGTGTCGGTGACGGCCCGCAACCCGCGGCGGCCCCCGAGCGCGGTGAGCAGCCGCGCCCACGGCCCGGTCAAACCGAACACCGCGTACATTTCCGTCGCGTGGGTGGCGCCCAACCCGAGGACGTGGAGTAGCCGGGGTGCGAAGTCGTACCGGTAGCTGTAGGTCGGTGCGACGGTCGTGTGGCCCTGCGCGCACAGGACGGACGGTTCCCAGAACGTCACGTCGCCGCCGAGGTCCGCGGCCGCACGCCGACGGGGATAACCGGGGTAGGCGGCGATGGCCCGTTCCTTCACCGACGCGTCCACGTGCGAGAACATCTTGTCGATCCGGGTGGGATCGGTGGGCAGGATGTTCAGGAACCGGGGAAAGACCCTGCCCTCGTGGCGGTTCGTGCCGATGATCAGCGGAACAGGGTGGCCAGAGCCGGAAGCGAAACAGTCGAGCGGATGCGTGGGAAGGAAGAAGCCGTCGACGACGGGCGCGAACGCGCGGGTTCCCGGTTCCTCGTCGGCGCCCCGGTGCGCCAGTGTCGTCCCCGCGTCGACGAACTCGGCCGGGTCGGCGGTCTCGAGCCACGTCGCGGCCTCGGAGAGCGGAACCTCCGCGATCTCGAGGAATTCGCGCGACCACCGCGCCGCCCGCTCGGGGTGGTACGCGGACGCGACCGGAGGGCTCTCCGCGATGGCTCGCGCGAACAGGCCTTTCGCGGCGGGGGTCGTCATGAGTGTGGTGACGGCGTTGGCGCCTGCGGATTCGCCGAAGACGGTGACGTTGTCGGGGTCGCCGCCGAATTCGGCGATGTTGCGTTGCACCCATTCGAGTGCGGCCACCTGGTCGCGGAGTCCGAGGTTGGAGTCGAAAGATCGTTCGGGGGTGGAGAATTGGGTGAAGTCGAGGTATCCGAGCGATCCGAGGCGATAGTTGATCGACACGTACACGATGTCGCCGCGGCGGACCAGCGACTCACCGCTGTAGAGCGACGAGGACGAGGACCCGCCGGAGTAGGCGCCGCCGTGGATGAACACCATCACGGGTCGCGGCGCTCCGAATGTGACCCCGGGTGCGAGCACGTTCAGGGTGAGACAGTCCTCGTCGGTCCCATCACCCTGCGGTGCGGGGGACCCGAAGTGGAAGGCCCGCCGGACCCCCGACCACGGTTCGACCGGTTGTGGGGCCCGCAACCGCAGCGGCCCGACCGGGGGAGCGGCGTAGGGGATACCCCGCCAGGCAGCCAGGTCGTCGTCGATCCGGCGCCCTCCGACGGCGCCGGCATCGGTGTGGACCTCGAGAGCGCTCACAGGCCCTGCCCGTGATAGCCCCGGTACCCCTCCCAGGCCAGCCTGCGCTCCCCGCGCGGATCGTCCTGGACGGTGGTGACGGTGTCGAACACGAGTGTTGCCCTCCTGTCGGTGTCGTACTTCGGCCACGACGCCAACGGTGTTCCCTGCGAAGCGAAGTGCAGCCAGTGCCGCTGCACGGTGTCCGTCACATCCTTGAGCCCGCGACGACCGCCCGGCAGGGTGAGGCCACGGCCGATCAGGGTGTCTGCGATGTCGAACACCGCGAACAGCTCGAACCCGTGCGTGGCGTCCAGTCCGAGCCATTTCATGGCGCGCGGAGCGAAGTCGAAACGGTAGCTGAAGGTGGGGGCGAACGCGGAGTGGGCCTCGGCCAGTTCGATCGACGGCTTCCAGAACGTCAGATCGCCGCCCAGGTCGACGGCCGCGTCCGGCGCCGGGTAGCCGGGATACGCGGCGGTGACGCGGGCCTCGGCGCCGGGGTCGGTGAGCGCGAACATCCGCCCGATCCGGTCGGGGTCGGTCGGCAGCGCGTCCAGGAGTTTCGGGAACAGGGTGCCCTCGCGGGCGTTGGTGCCGATGATCAGCGGAACCCGGTGTGCCGAGCCGTCGGCGAACGCGTCGAGCGGCGGCTTCGGCAGGAAGTCGCCGTCGATCACGGGTCCGAACGGGTGCAGTCCCGGCGTCTCCGACAGCACCTTCGCGCCGAGACGATTTCCGGCCCGGCCCAGTGCGCCGACAGGTGACGAGGCGAGCGCCTCTGCGGCAGTGTCCGGTTCGGCCCCGAGCAGCGTCACGTAGTCGGATGCCCATTGGGCGGCCCGGTCGGCCGTGGTGACGAGACCGGGGGCCGAACTCTCCGAGATCGCCCGTGTGAAAAGTCCTTTCGCGGCGGGGGTCGTCATCAGCGTGGTGACGGCGTTGGCGCCTGCGGATTCGCCGAAGACGGTGACGTTGTCGGGGTCGCCGCCGAATTCGGCGATGTTGCGTTGCACCCAGTCGAGTGCGGCCACCTGGTCACGGAGTCCGAGGTTGGAGTCGAAAGGTCTTTCGGGGGTAGAGAATTGGGTGAAGTCGAGGTATCCGAGCGATCCGAGGCGGTAGTTGATCGACACGTACACGATGTCGCCGCGGCGGACCAGCGACTGGCCGCCGTAGAGCGCGGTGGCCGACATACCCAGCGTGTACGCGCCGCCGTGGATGAACACCATCACCGGGCGCGCCCCGGACGTGCCGGGCGTGGCCAGCACGTTGAGCGTCAGGCAGTTCTCGCTATTCGGCTGATACCTGCCCGGCCGGAGTGCGGTGAACTTCTTGTGCTGCACGGCGGCGTCGCCGAACTCGGTGGCATCGAACTCACCGGACCACGGCGTGACCGGGCGGGGTGCGCGCAACCGCAGCGGCCCGACCGGGGGAGCTGCGTAGGGAATTCCCCGCCACGCGACCAGGTCGCCGACGCGCCGGCCACGGACCACCCCTGCGGTCGTCCTCACCAGCGTGTCGGTCGTGAGAGTGTCAGACGCCATGTCGGAAACTATACGGAGACCGCCTGAGGGGGCGTTCACCTCCGCCGACGGTGTTCCGTTCGGCTCAGCGCCGAGCCTCCAGCAGCCGCAGCCACACCTCGCTCACGGTCGGGTAGGACGGGACCGCGTGCCACAGCGTGTCGAGCGGCACCTTCCCGACCAGCGCGATGGTGGCGGCATGGATGAGCTCGCCGACGTCCGTGCCCGCGAACGTCGCCCCGACCAGGATGTCGGTGGCCCGGTCGACCACGAGCTTGGCGTGACCGCTGAAATCGTCGCGGGCCAGCGACGAGCCGGCGACGGCGATGTCGACCTCCACGACCTCGACGTCCACGCCGGCGTCACGCGCCTCCTTCTCGGTGATCCCGACGGCCGAGACCTCAGGATCAGCGAACACCACCTGGGGAACCTGGCCGTGGTCGGCGGTCGCCCGGAATCGGGACCCCTCCAGCGGCCTGCCCTCGGCGCGGGCGGCGATCACGTCGCCGCAGACGCGGGCCTGGTACTTGCCCATGTGAGTGAGCAACGCACGGCCGTTGGCGTCGCCGACGGCGTACAGCCATTCGTCCGCCGTCGTCAGATGGTCGTCGGTGGTGAGGTATCCGTGAGAGTTCAGCAGTCGCGCGTCGAGGCCGAGCGCCGACGTCGCCGGAGTGCGCCCGGTCGCGACGACGACCTCGTCGACGACGAGCGGATCCTGTCCCGCCACGTCCAGAGTCACCGGGCCGCCGTGGATGCGGCCGATCCCCGTGTCCCGGGCGTCGGCCCGCTCGACGCCGCGAAGGTCCGCGCCGAACAGGACCCGCGCACCCTTCTTCTCCAGCGAGCGAGCGACCCGCTCACCGGCGAACGGCTCGTTCTTCGGGAGCAGCGCCCGGCCGCGCACCACCATCGTCAGTTCCTCGACGCCGAGGTCCAGCAGCCATGTCGCGCTCTCACAGGCCACGACGCCGCCGCCGATGACGGCGACCCGGCGCGGAATCTCTCTCAGGTTGGTGGCGTCCCGCGAGATCCACGGCAACGCCGCCCGCAGGCCGGGGGTGTCGGGGACGGCGGCGGTCGTCCCGGTGGCGACCACGACGGCGTGCCGGGCGCGCAGCTCGCGGGAATCGCCGACCGTCACCGTGCGGTCCCCGGTGATGCGTGCCGATCCGCGGATCACGTCGATCCCCTGCGAGTCGGCCCACATCACCTGCGACGAGTCGTCGTGGTTGCTGGTGAACGAGTCGCGTCGCGCCAGCACGGCGTCGGCGTCGAGCGGACCGGCCGACACCCCGGGCATGTTGCGCGCCGCCCCGAGGACCTCTCCCGGGCGCAGCAGCGCCTTGCTGGGCATGCACGCCCAGTAGGAGCATTCCCCGCCGACCAGTTCGTGTTCGATCAGTGCCGCAGTGCGGTCGCTGCCCGCGATGGCGTAACTTGCCGCGTTCTCACCCGCCGGACCGCCTCCGATCACGATGACATCGAACTCTTCCACGCCGCTCCCAGAGTCAGTCATACCTGTAACCGTAAGCCGGTCGGTGCTGGATGTCAGAGGTTCCGGCAGGCCTCTCGCGTTGTTACCCACGCGTAGATACTGTGGCGGAATGACACGGCAGAAGATTCTGATCACCGGGGCCAGCTCGGGACTCGGCGAGGAGATGGCGCGTCGGTTCGCCGCCCAGGGACGAGACCTCGCGCTGTGTGCGCGCCGCGTCGAACGGCTCGAGTCCGTGCGCGACGAGTTGCAGTCGGCGCATCCCGGGATCACCGTCGCCGTCCGGGAACTCGACGTCACCGACCACGACGCGGTGGTCCGGGTCTTCGGCGAACTGCGCGACGAGCTGGGCGGACTCGATCGCGTCGTCGTCAACGCCGGACTCGGCAAAGGGGCCAGGATCGGAACGGGCCGGGCCGACGCCAATCTCGCCACCGCCCGCACCAACTTCGTCGGCGCCCTGTCGCAGTGCGAGGCGGCGCTCGGGATCTTCCGCGAACAGAACTCCGGGCACCTCGTGCTCGTGTCCTCGATCAGTGCAGATCGCGGTCTGCCCGGCCCGAAGGCGGCGTACTCGGCGAGCAAGGCGGGAGTGTCGGCCCTGGGCGAGGCGCTGACCGCGGAACTGGCGAAGAGTCCGATCGTGGTGACCACGCTGCTGCCCGGGTACATCGCCACCGACATGTCGGGCAAGGCCGGCGACAGTTCCACAATGACGGCCACCCTCGACGACGGCGTCGATGCGATGGTCTCGGCCATCGAGAAGGAGACGAACCGCGCTGCGCTGCCGGGTATCAAATGGCGCGGAATCGACCTCGCGTTGAGATTCCTTCCTCATGCGTGGACATCCCGGTTCGTGTAGGACTGACCTATGACGACCGCCCAGGAATCCTCGTCCCTCGGCCTGCAGCGTTCGAGGCCGCGTGTCGTCATCGTCGGGGGAGGGTTCGGCGGAATCCACGCCGCCCGGCGGCTCCGCGACGTCGACGTGGACGTCACCCTGCTGGACCGTGGAACCAGCCACCTCTTCCAGCCGCTGCTCTATCAATGCGCGACGGGGTTGCTCTCCGAGGGCGAGATCAGCAGCCCGCTGCGGCACCTGCTGCGCGGAAACCGCAACGTGCACGTCGCCCTCGGGGAGGCGCACACGATCGACGCCGTCGACCGGGTTCTGACCGCCAGCCGCTTCGACGGATCCACGTTCGAACTCCCGTACGACTACCTGATCGTCGCGGCGGGAATGCGTCAGGCCTACCACGGGCACGACGAGTACATCCAGTGGGCGCCGGGGATGAAGACCCTCGACGACGCGCTCGCCATACGCCGAAAGCTGATCTGCGCCTTCGAGATGGCCGAATCGCTAGCCACCGCGGAGGAGCGCAGGCCGTGGCTGACGTTCGCCGTCGCGGGCGGCGGGCCCACCGGAGTCGAACTGGCGGGCCAGATCCGGGAACTCGCCGTGCACGCCCTCGCCCACGAGTTCCAGTCCATCGACCCGTGCGAGGCCCGGGTGCTGCTGTTCCACGGCGGCGACCGCGTGCTCCCGTCGTTCAACCGGAAACTGTCCGCGGCGGCGCAGCGGACCCTCGACAAGGTCGGCGTCGAAACGCACCTCGGTGTGCACGTCACCGACGTCTGCGAGACCAGCATCGAGACGACGGCCAAGAACGCCGCCCGCACCAAGAAGCGCTACGGGGCTCGCACGATCCTCTGGACCGCGGGCGTCGAGGCTGTGCCGTTCGCGGAAGCTCTCGCGAATGCGCTGGGCGTGAAGCAGATTCAGGGTGGGCGCATCGCCGTCGAACCCGATCTCACCGTGCCCGGTCACCCGAACGTCTGGGTGATCGGCGACCTGATGTCGCTGAACGAGCTCCCGGGCGTGGCCGAGGTCGCGATGCAGGGCGGCAGGCACGTCGGTGGGTGCATCGCCCGCACGGTCGCGGGGGGAACGCCCGACCGCACACCCTTCAAGTACCGCGACCTGGGGAGCGCGGCGTACATCGCCCGCAGGCACGCGCTGCTTCAGGCGGGCCCGATCCGGATGTCCGGATTCCTGGGCTGGGTGTCGTGGGGTGCCATCCACATCGCATTCCTCGCCGGGTACCGCAACCGGTTCGGCACCCTGCTCAACTGGGCCGTCACGCTGGCGTCGCGGACGCGCCGGGAGCGGGCGATCACCTACGGCGATCCGCAGTCGGCGCGTCTGCCCTACTCCGAACCCGCGTCCGAGTCCTGACTCACCAGCCTCGTGCGTCGAGACCGTGCCGGGCGAGGACGTTCATCGCCCGTTCCCGGAGCCCGGCGTGGTCCGGACTGTCCAGGGACTCGAGCGCGAGGGTGTAGTTGCCGCCGAACCGGCTGAGATAGGCGGAGAGCCGGGTGCGGCTGGTCACGACACCCGGATGCACGGCGCGGGTGGCGATGCCGGTGGCCGGGTGACCGCCGATCGAGACGAGCGCCTCGGGTAGCGGTCCGATGTTGGAACACAGCACGTCCCGTTCGCCGGGGTTGCCCGTGAGGGCGTGCGCCACCCGGTCGGGGACCAGTTGCAGCATCTCCTCCGGGAACCCGGCCGGACTCGTCATCGCGGACGCGGAGAACGCCGCGCGGCTCGCGGCCCGCACATCGGCGACGGTGTCCTGCGGGCCGACGTCCACCTCGACCATGGCAACGGAGTTCGCGGTGCCAGGCGGGTTGCCCGGGCCTCGCAGATCCATCGGCACACTGATCGTGAGCGGCCGGGATTCGCCGTCCCGTCGCGCCAGCTCGGCCACCACGGCCAGGAACAGGCTGTTCGGGGTTCCGCCTGCCTGCTCCGCGGCGGCGTCCCACTGCTCGGCATCCACGTCCAGCACCGCCGACACAGGTGAGTGGCAAAGTGTGCCGGGGGACGCTTTGCCGCTCACGTGCAGGAAGCGCCGGAGTTCCGCGCGACGGGTCCCGCTCACCACGAGACCGGCGACCGCACGCGCGGTTCCCTCCGTCACGCGGCGGGCGAGCCGGGTGGCGTCCCACATGTCCGCGACAGCGCCGTCCGAACCTCCCGGGTCCGATGGGGGCAGTCCCTGCAGCCCCGCCGCGATGGCTGTCGCCAGACCGCGCGCGTCCGCGATCACGTGGGAACACACCAGCGACAGCACCGTGCCCCCGTCGGCCGGACGTGCGCACGCCAGACGCCAGGCGGGACCCCGCTCGGGGTCCACCGACAACGAGCCCTGCTCGTCCGCCCACGCGAGGACCGCCCCGGACTCGATCTCCGCGTATTCGACGGGAAAGGCGTCGGTACTCGGCTCGAACCGCGGCCGAGCGCCGGGAATCCGCGGACGCACCACGCGCCTGCCCAACGGTCCGTGGGCGAGGTCTGCGCTCAGGGAATCGAGGGTCGAGGCGTTCACCCGCCCGTCGGTACGCCACAGTCCCTGCATCACGATCGGCGTTCCCCACCCCCGATGGGTGCGCAGGAACATCTCGTCGACAACGCTCAATCGGGCGCTCACCAGCGAAGTGTACGACCGGTCGAGGTGGTCGCCGGACGCCGACCTCTGGACAGCCGGCGCATACTGGAAGTGCAGCGCTGTACGGACCGCACACGGAGAACACCATGGTTAGCGTCGAGAAATGGAAGGTGTGGGGTTCCCTCGTGGAAGTCGACGTCACCGAGGGTGCCGCCCTTCCCGAGGCTGCTGCGCTGATCGCGGCCGTCATCGACGATGCCGAATCGGTCTGCGACATCCACCGGGGCGACGCCGAGATCCACGCCGTCAACCTTTCGCAGGGCGCGCCGGTGAAGGTCAGCCGGCGGATGTCCGCGCTGCTGCGTTCGGCGCTCTGGGCCGCCCGGATGACCGACGGGGTGGTGAACCCGCTCGCCTCCGAATCCCCCGACGAGGACCTGATCCCCACCGTGCACCCGGCGCCCAGCTTCCTCGACATCCAGATCGACGACGACGTCGTGTTCGCGCCGTGGGGCGCCTCGTTCGACATCACCGACACCGCCAAGGCCGACACGGTCGATCGGGCGGCGGAACTGGTCGCCCGCCAACTCGAGTGCGGGGCCGCCGTGCGAATCGGCGACGTCATCGCGACGGCCGGACACTGTCCCGCCGGCGGGTGGCAGATCCCGGTGCCCGGCGACGGCGAGGTCGAACTGGTGAACGGGACGGCGATGGCGACGGCGTTCGCGCCCCCGGCCACCGAACCACCCACCGCCACCGAATGGGAGACCGTGACGGTGATCGCGGACGACGCGCTCTGGGCATACGCGGCCAGCGTCGCCGCCCTCGCCCGGGGCATCGGTGCGATCCGCTGGATCGAACAGCACGAGCTGCGTGCCCGGCTGGTGGACCGTTCGGGCCGGGTCTACACCACCGAGAGCTGGTGAATCACGCCCGTCCACGCTGACGGCGATACCAGCGCACCAGGCTGTCCGTGGACGAATCGCTTTGCGCGGCCGGTTCATCCGCGGAGGTGAGCACCGGCTGCAACTCCACGGCCTGCGTCTTGCCGAGCTCGACACCCCACTGGTCGAACGAGTCGATGCCCCACACGAGGCCCTCGACGAACACCTGGTGCTCGTACAGGGCGATCAGCTGCCCGATCACCGACGGGGTGAGCTTCGGCGCGAGAATCGTGGTGGACGGCCGGTTGCCGGGCATGACCTTGTGCGGCACCAGATGTTCGGGCGTGCCCTCGGCCGCGATCTCCTCGGCCGTCTTGCCGAACGCCAGGACCTTCGTCTGGGCGAAGAAGTTGCTCATCAGCAGGTCGTGCATGCTGCCGGTGCCGTCCGCGGTGGGCAGGTCGTCCGTGGGCTCGCCGAAACCGATGAAATCGGACGGGACGAGCCGCGTGCCCTGGTGCAGGAGCTGGTAGAAGGCGTGCTGCCCGTTGGTTCCGGGTTCGCCCCAGAAGATCTCACCGGTGGGCGTGGGGACGGGGGAGCCGTCGGCGCGCACCGACTTGCCGTTCGATTCCATCGTCAACTGCTGCAGATAGGCCGCGAACCGCACGAGGTCGTTGGAATACGGCAGCACGGCACGGGATTCGGCGCCGAAGAAGTTCGAGTACCAGAGGCCGATCAGGCCGAGCAGGACCGGCGCGTTCTCCTCGAGCGGCGCCGTCCGGAAGTGTTCGTCCACGGCGTGGAAGCCGGCGAGGAACTCCGCGAAACGCTCTTTGCCGATCGCCACCATCACCGATAGCCCGATGGCGGAATCGACCGAATACCGGCCGCCCACCCAATCCCAGAATCCGAACATGTTGGCCGTGTCGATACCGAACTCCGCCACCCGATCCGCGTGCGTCGAGACGGCGACGAAATGCTTTGCGACCGCTTCGTTTCCGAGGCCGAGACCGCCGAGCAGCCAGCGCCGCGCGGCGGTGGCGTTGGTGAGCGTCTCGAGCGTCGAGAACGTCTTGGACGCCACGATGAACAGGGTGGTGGCCGGGTCGAGGCCCTGCAGGCTGCGCACCAGGTCGGCGGGGTCGACGTTGGAGATGAACCGGACACTGATGCCGGCGTCGGCGTAGTGCCGCAGTGCGCGGTACACCATCACCGGACCCAGATCCGAGCCGCCGATACCGATGTTGACAACCGTCTTGATTCGCTCGCCCGTCGCGCCGCGCCATTCACCGGAGCGCACACGATCCGTGAAGTCGCCCATGCGGTCGAGGACCTCGTGGACGTCGGCCACCACGTCCTGCCCGTCGACGACGAGAGTCGCGTCGGCGGGCAGCCTCAGCGCGGTGTGGAGGACGGCGCGGTCCTCGGAGGTGTTGATGTGCTCGCCCGCGAACATCGCGTCCCGGCGTGCCTCCAGGTCGGCGCTGCGCGCCAGCTCGAGGAGCAACCCGATCGTGTCGCGGTCGATGCGGTGCTTGCTGTAGTCGATGTACAGGTCGCCGGCGGAGACGGTGAGCTCCCGCCCGCGTGCCGGGTCCTTCTCGAAGAGTTCTCGAAGATGGACGGACTGAATTTGAGCGTGATGATCACGCAATTTCTGCCAGGCAGCGGTTCCGGTGATGTCTGAGCTCACGAGATTTGAGCTTAATGCCCGCGCGTCGAAACTTCCGTGCGAACTTCGGTGCGGCGCATGATGGACGTCATGGATGCTGTCGAACTCATGCGAACCGTTCCCACAACCCTCTTCCTCGGCGGCGAGAAGCGTGACGCCGAGAACGGCGCCACGTTCACCGTTTTCGACCCGGCCACGGGTGACGCGCTCACCGAGGTGGCGGACGCCAGCCCCGCCGACGCGATGACGGCGCTCGACGCCGCGGTCGCGGTGCAGCGGGAGTGGGCCGCGACCCCGGCACGTGAACGCGGGGAGTTGCTCCGCGCGGTGTTCGAGAAGATCACGGCCCGGGCCGACGACTTCGCGCTGCTGATGACGCTGGAGATGGGCAAGGCGCTGCCGGAGAGCGCGGCGGAGGTCAAGTACGGCGCCGAGTTCTTCCGGTGGTTCAGCGAGGAGGCCGTGCGAATCGCCGGCCGCTACACACCGGCACCCGCGGGGAACGGACGCATCCTGGTGACCAAGCAGCCCGTCGGGCCGTGTCTGGCGATCACACCGTGGAACTTCCCGCTCGCGATGGGCACCCGCAAGATCGGGCCCGCCCTGGCCGCCGGCTGCACGATGATCGTCAAACCCGCGTCCGAGACTCCGTTGACGATGCTCCTGCTCGCCGAGGTGATGGCCGACGCGGGGCTGCCGAAGGGCGTGCTGTCCGTGCTGCCGACGTCGAAGTCGGGGGAGGTCACCGGTCCTCTGCTCGACGACCCCCGGCTGCGGAAGCTGACGTTCACCGGGTCGACCGGGGTGGGACGGATGCTCGTCGAGAAGTCGGCGAAGGGGCTGCTGCGCACGTCCATGGAACTCGGCGGGAATGCGCCGTTCGTGGTCTTCGACGACGCGGACGTGGACAAGGCGGTGGCCGGCGCCGTCCTCGCCAAGATGCGTAACGGTGGCGAGGCCTGCACCGCGGCCAATCGATTCCACGTCGCGAACAGCGTGCGGGAGGAGTTCACCGCGAAGCTCGTCGACAAGCTGTCCTCGTACACGCTCGGACCCGGCACGGATCCCGACACGACGCTCGGCCCGCTGATCAACGCGGATCAGCTCGAGAAGGTCGGGGAACTGGTGCAGGACGCCGTCGGCGCCGGTGCCCGGGTGCGGCTCGGCGGGGTCGCACCGGAAGGTCCCGGCTACTTCTACCCGGCGACCGTGCTGGACGAGATCCCCGCGCAGGCGCGGATCCTGAAGGAGGAGGTGTTCGGACCGGTAGTCGCGATCGCAGGGTTCGACACCGAGGAGGAGGGGATCGCCGCGGCCAACGAGACGGAGTTCGGCCTGGCGTCGTACATCTTCACTCGCGATCTGGACCGTGCACTCCGTGTGGCCGACGCCCTCGAATCGGGCATGGTCGGCATCAATCGCGGGGTCATCTCGGACACCGCTGCCCCCTTCGGCGGCGTCAAAGCGTCAGGCTTCGGGCGCGAAGGGGGCAGTGAAGGCATCGAGGAGTACCTGGATACCAAGTACGTGGCACTCGAGCCGTAACGACCGCCGTCGGGGGACGGGCAGGCCGTTTCGGGAAATCAGTGACCGAGGCGGCCGCGCCCGAGGCGCAGCAGCAGCATGGCGAGTGTGTGGCCTTCCTGGCCGAGTTCGTTGAACCGCTCGAGCACCTTCATCTCACGGCTGTGGACGAGGCGGGGACCGCCGGACGCCATTCGGGTGCGCCCGATGAGCTGCGAGACCTCCGCGCGGCGCTTGATGGCGGCGAGAATCTCGGCGTCGAGCTTGTCGATCTCCTGGCGGAGAACCTCGATCTCGGCCTCGCTGGTGGGAACAGCGGTTTCCTTGGCGGCTGATGCGACGGTCTGAGTGCTCATTGGTTCGTCTCCCTCTTGTCAGAACTTGGATCGTTGTTTTGGCTCGAGTCGTTACCGATCCAGGCTCGTTTGACGAAAAAAGCCCCGGATCCGGTGCGGACCTCGGGGCTCGTGAGCTGTTCAGTTCACGGGCACCGGAGGCCGGTACCCGTAAAAAAATCGCCACAGGGGGCGCGACGGCGGACTGAACATGTGTACCAGTTTGCCATGGCGGTAGCGCGCAGGCCAAGCCGCTGTGACGCTGTCGGTACACGCCGGTAAGTTTGATAGTTGATGAACACTATCTCCGGCACCGCTTCTCCCCTGAGCGCAGAGTCGACTCCGCACGCCGCCGCACCGGCGCGCGCAGGGTCCGATGCGCTCCTCCAGGGCCTCAACCCACCGCAACGGGAAGCGGTCGTGCACGCCGGTTCTCCGCTGTTGATCGTCGCGGGTGCAGGCTCGGGCAAGACGGCTGTGCTCACCCGCCGCATCGCATATCTGCTGGCCGAGCGGGGGGTGATGCCCGGTCAGATCCTCGCCATCACATTCACCAACAAGGCCGCCGCGGAGATGCGGGAGCGCGTCGCCCACCTCGTCGGCCCCAGGGCCAACAGCATGTGGGTGTCCACGTTCCACTCCAGCTGCGTGCGGATCCTGCGGGCCCAGGCGGCGCTGCTCCCCGGCCTCAACTCGAACTTCTCCATCTACGACGCGGACGATTCACGGCGACTGCTGACGATGATCGCCAAGGATCTGAACATCGACACCAAGCGCTATTCGGCGCGGCTGCTCGCCACCCACATCTCGAATCTCAAGAACGAACTCGTCGATCCGGAGCAGGCGAGCGTCGACGCCGACCAGGATCCGGCGGAACTGCCGCGGCTGATCGCCAAGGTGTACGGGCACTACCAGCAGCGGTTGCGTTCGGCGAACGCGCTGGACTTCGACGACCTGATCGGCGAGACGGTCGCGATGCTGCAGGCGTTCCCCCAGGTGGCCGAGTACTACCGCCGACGGTTCCGGCACTTGCTGGTCGACGAGTACCAGGACACGAACCACGCCCAGTACATGCTGGTGCGCGAGCTGGTCGGTGGAACCGCGGACGGCGAGGACGCGGACCACCGGGTCGCCCCGGCCGAGCTGTGTGTGGTGGGCGACGCGGATCAGTCGATCTACGCGTTCCGCGGCGCCACGATCCGCAACATCGAGGAGTTCGAGCGGGACTACCCGGACGCCCGCACCATCCTGCTGGAGCAGAACTACCGCTCCACCCAGAACATCTTGTCGGCGGCCAACTCGGTGATCTCGAAGAACACCGGCCGGCGTGAGAAGCGTCTGTGGACCGATTCGGGTGTCGGTGAGCTCATCACCGGTTACGTCGCGGACAACGAGCACGACGAGGCGTCGTTCGTGGCGTCCGAGATCGACAAGCTCGTCGATTCCGGCGACGCCAAGTTCGGGGACGTCGCCGTGTTCTACCGCACCAACAACTCGTCCCGTGCCCTCGAAGAGATCTTCATCCGGCTCGGCGTTCCGTACAAGGTCGTCGGCGGAGTGCGGTTCTACGAGCGCAAGGAGGTGCGCGACATCGTCGCGTATCTCCGTGTCCTCGCGAACGAGGACGACACGGTCAGCCTGCGCCGGATCCTCAACACTCCCCGCCGCGGCATCGGCGACCGCGCCGAGGCGTGTGTGGCCGTCCACTCCGAGCAGCGGGGCATCAGCTTCGCCGAGGCACTGCGGGACGGTGGTGAGGGCCGCGTGCCGTTGCTGAACACCCGTTCCCAGAAGGCCATCGCGTCGTTCCTCGAGCTCATGGACGGACTGCGGGTGCTGCTCCCACCGGAGACCACTGCGGATGACGTCGTCCCCGACCAGCTCGGCGACATCGGCGACGTCGTCGAGGCGGTCCTCGAGCGGACGGGCTACCGCGCCGAGCTCGCGGCGAGCAGTGATCCCCAGGACGGAGCGCGACTCGACAACCTCAACGAACTCGTCAGCGTGGCGCGTGAGTTCAGCTCCGACGCGCGGAACGCGGCCGGCCTCGTGGAACCGCCGGAGGACGGCGACGTCGACGCCCGGGACGGTGAACCCGACCCCGGTTCCCTCGCCGCCTTCCTCGAACGGGTGTCCCTGGTCGCGGACTCCGATCAGCTGCCCGACAACGACGAGGGCGTCGTCACCCTGATGACCCTGCACACCGCGAAGGGGCTCGAGTTCCCCGTCGTCTTCGTCACCGGGTGGGAAGACGGTCAGTTCCCGCACATGCGGGCGCTCGGCGACCCCACGGAACTGTCGGAGGAGCGCCGGCTCGCGTACGTGGGCATCACCCGTGCCCGGCAGCGGCTGTATCTGACGCGGGCCGTCATGCGGTCGGCGTGGGGCCAGCCCATCCAGAACCCGGAGTCGCGGTTCCTGCAGGAGATCCCGTCGGATCTCGTGCACTGGCGTCGTGAGGACCCGGGCACCGGTATCGGTTCCGGTAATGCGATCGGCGGTGGCCGTGCGCGTGGATCGGGATACGGCGGTCAGGGCTTCGGCGGCGGTTCCGGTTACAGCGGCGGGTCGGCAGGCACGCCGAGCTTCGGTGCCGCCCGCTCCCGCAACAACAACCTGGTGCTCACGGTTGGCGACCGTGTCAGTCACGACAAGTACGGCCTCGGCACGGTCCTCGAGACCAAGGGCGCCGGGCCGACCGCGACGGTCACGATCGATTTCGGCAGCGCGGGGAAGGTCCGGCTGATGCTGATCGGTGGCGTCCCGATGGTCAAGCTGTAGCGACGACAAAACGACTGCGGCGCATGCAATGCATGCGCCGCAGTCGTGTGTTCGGGGTGGTGTCGAGAGTTTTCGGTCAGTCCATCTCGGGGCCGAGGCTGATACCGCGGGAGGCCAGCCAGGGGAGGGGATCGATCTTGTTCTCGCCGGCGAGGTGGACCTCGAAATGCAGGTGCGGGCCGGTGGAGAAGCCGCGGTTGCCGACGGTCGCGATCTGGTCGCCCGCCATGACCTTCTGGCCGACAGTGACGGTGGAAGTGTTGATGTGGCCGTAGACGGTGATGGTGCCGTCGGCGTGCTTGAGGCGGACCCACATGCCGAACCCGGAAGCCGGACCCGAGTCGATGACCTCGCCGTCGGCGACGGCCACGATGGGGGTGCCGATGGGGGCGGCGATGTCGACGCCCGCGTGCAGGGTGCCCCAGCGGCTTCCGAAGTTGGAGGTGAAGGTTCCCACGGCGGGGAGGACGAACAGGGGGCGGCGGGCAGCGGCTTCGCGGGCGGCGCGCTCTTCGCTGAAACGCTGTCCCTTGGCGAGCAGGTTGCTGAACTGCGACAGGTCGGTCGGGTTCGCGATGTTGAGGACCTGCGGGGCGTTCGAATCGGACGCGGCGGTGTCGGTGACCGTGGAGAACTGCGCGGCCTGCGGCTCGGCGGTGGTTCCGATGGCGCTCGACTCGTCACTGGCGAGGGCGACCTCGGAGTGGTCGGAGGAGCTGGACGACCCGCTGGTGACGGCGGCCTGGCCTGCGGCGACTACGGCGCCCGCTGCGACTGCGAGGACTGCGGCGCGACCTTTGAGAGCTGAGGGGGGAGTCGGGAGGCGGTGGGCTCCGCGGCGGGAGTGGGAGGGTGCGCCCTCGAAGGACTCGGAACCGCTGCGGGGGGTGAAGCCGGGAATCTCGGACTCGGTGTCGATGGTCTCGAAGTCGTTGCCGGCGTCGACGCTGTCGGGGGCGGAGCGTGTGGACTGCGAATTGCGGAAGAACATGCGCGAAATCTCAGAACTATCGGTCTCGGGATGACGCTCGACCGACCTCGGGGGGTACGTGGGCGCGACTTCGTCGCTGTGGCCCCGCAACTCGTCATCGTGGTGACTCACAAAACGGCTGGCCGTGAACTGGCTGCGATGGTGCATACGCCCGTCCGTCCTCCTGCTCGTGACCTGCCTGTGACTTAGACCTTGGCGACGGTAACGAAACGGTTGCGATGCGCGCAACCTGTAACGCGGAGGAACGGCTACATGTGACGGGCATCACAAACTGAGCTGGGGAAACGTCGAACCCACTTTTCGTCTCGGTTCAATCTCGCCCGTGTGCACGCGTGTCACAACCACGGGGAGGCAGTGGGTTGGCGCTAGCGTCGGCATGTGGCGTCATCAACTCGATCTCCGGACGGGCGTAGGGCCGAGCCCGAACGTATTCCTTCGTCCGGCGGCACCGGTCTGACAGCCGTCGACGAGCCCGATCCCGCCCGTGCGCGCCGGGGGTGCGTGCTCGCGGTCGTCCTGGGTCTCGTCGGGGGCCTGGGGGTGGCTTCGGCGCCCGTTTTGCACGCCGTCCGTTCGGTCGACGGGGCGTCGGCGCCGTCCGCAATCGGCGCAGCCGCGCTGTGGGCTGCCGTCTTCGCCGTCGCGGCACCCGTGCTCGCCGTTCCCGCGGTTCTCGCGCGCCGCACCGCTGTGGCCGGGGCGCTGCTGGCCGGTGCCGGTGCGGTGTCCGTCGGCGCCGCCGTGCTCGACACCCAGCTGTGGACGGACGCCATCGACGCCAACCGACTCGAATTGTTCAGGCCCGAGACGGCGGCCGAGCTCGCCGCCGGGTCCGGCGCATACGCCGCCCTCGCCGGGCACGTGCTGATCGCCTTCGCGGGCCTCCTCGGCATGGTCGCGGTCCATCGGGAGTCTCTGACGGACGGTTACGGCGACGCACGCAGCTCCGAACAGGTCGGACGGGCGACGGGCGCCCGTATCGGGTTCCTGCCGTCCGCGGTCGCGGTGGTCGCCGCCGTCGTGCTCGTCGGCGCGCTGTTCGCTCCCGCCTTCGTGTCCGAGGATCCGGTCATCCTCGTCCCCACGGTCGTGGAGTCGGATCTCGCCGCGTCCGCAGGTGCCGGGCTGCTGGCGGCGGCCGTTCTGATCGTGGTCGCCTCCGCACTGGCGTCCATTTCGCCACCCGTGGCGTCCGGTGCGCTCGTCGGGGCCGGTCTGGCCGCGCTCGGCGTTGTCGGGACGCGCCTGGTGGCCGGACTCGCCGCGGGCGAACGGATCCAGCCCGGGCCCGGCGCGGTGTGGGGGACCGTCGGCGCCGGTGTCCTCGTCCTCGTGGGCGTCTGCATCCCGATGGTCGACCGGGCTCGCGACGGCAGGATCCTGAAGACCCTCGCCGCCCCCTCGTCGACCGCGCCTGCGCAGGGCGGCCCGGCGAAGAAGGGCGCCGTCACCCCGTCCGCGAAGGGCGTCGCCAAGGCTGCGCTGCGAGCCGAGGCCGCCGCGGCCCGCGCCCGGATCGCCCGCTGGCACGTCGCCGCCGGGACCACCGGGATCGTCACCGCCGTGCTGGCCGCCGCCGGTGCCCTGCTCCCCGTCCTGGACATTCCGGCCGACGCCGTGCGCCCCGACATCTACGCCACCCGGGTCGTGCTCGTCGCCGCCCTCGTGCTCGTCGTCGGCTGCGTCTGGCTGCTGCTGTCGGAATTCGCCTCCACCGTCCGACCCGCGGTCGGAGTGCTGTGGGTGACGATCCCGTTCTCCGTCGCCTCGGTGTCGCAGTCCGTCGTACTCGCCACCGACGTCCCCGGAATCGGCTTCGGAATCGGTGCCGCGCTGCTGTGGTGTGCGGCCGTCACCGCCGGCGTCACCGGCGTGCTGACGTGGTTCGCCGGTTCGGCGGAACGCGAGGAGATCGACACGTCCGAGGAGTCGTCCACCTCGATCGCGGTCCTCGCGGTCGGTGGCCTCGGCGCGGTCGCCGCGTTCGTCGGACTGGGACTGCCGCTCTTCCACGGGACCGACGCACGCGGCGACGACTACGCGCCCGCGTCGTTCGCGGAGTTCCCGTGGAACCTCGACGTGTGGGGGCGCGTCCTGCTGGGCGTCGCGGTGGTCCTGGCAGTGATCGTCGCCTCACGTGCCCGGCCGGCCCGGGCGGTGGCTCTCCTGCTCGGTTCGGCCGTTGCCGTGGGGGTATACCTGCTGTCGTGGCCGCTCACCGCGGCCCGGGTGACCGACCCCGCAATGGGGGCCGGTGTCGTCCCGACAACGGTGGGCATAGTGTTGATTGCGGCTGCCGCGGCCCTCACGACACGCAGCAGAAATCGGTGAGGTCCGCCCCGTCGACAGCGGTGAGGCCCGCCTCAGTGCTTCTGGTGAGGCTCGCCTCAGTACGTGACATCGCGTGATGTGGACCACATAGCAGACACGCGGGCGCAGACCGGGCCCGGCAACTGGTTAAAGTCCAAAACAGACCCGCTCCTACCCCTCGAGCGGGTGTCAACGCAGACGAGACGGTGAGCAGATGGATCTCTTCGAATACCAGGCGAAGGAACTCTTCGCCAAGCACGAGGTGCCGACTTCGGCTGGGCGTGTTACCGACACGGTCGCCGGCGCACGCGAGATTGCCGAAGAAATCGGTAAGCCCGTGATGGTCAAGGCGCAGGTCAAGGTCGGAGGCCGCGGCAAGGCCGGTGGCGTCAAGTACTCCGCCGACGTCGACGCCGCACAGGCCAACGCCGAGGCGATCCTGGGCCTCGACATCAAGGGTCATGTCGTCAAGAAGCTGCTGGTCGCAGAGGCAAGTGACATCGCCGAGGAGTACTACATCTCCTTCCTGCTCGACCGCACCAACCGCACCTACCTGGCCATGTGCTCGGTCGAGGGTGGCGTCGAGATCGAGGTCACCGCCGAGGAGAACCCCGACGCTCTCGCGAAGATCCCCGTGGACGCCGTCAAGGGCGTCGACCTCGCGTTCGCGCGCAGCATCGCCGAGGCAGGAAAGCTGCCCGCCGTGGTGCTCGACGCAGCGGCCGTGACGATCCAGAAGCTGTGGGACGTCTTCATCAAGGAAGACGCTCTCCTCGTCGAGGTCAACCCGCTCGTCCGCACGCCGGACGACCAGATCCTCGCGCTCGACGGCAAGGTCACGCTCGACGAGAACGCTGCGTTCCGTCAGCCCGGTCACGAGGCGTTCGAGGACAAGGACGCCACGGACCCGCTCGAGCTCAAGGCCAAGGAAAACGACCTCAACTACGTCAAGCTCGACGGTGAGGTCGGAATCATCGGTAACGGCGCCGGCCTGGTCATGTCGACCCTGGACGTCGTCGCCTACGCAGGTGAGAAGCACGGTGGCGTGAAGCCGGCCAACTTCCTCGACATCGGTGGCGGCGCCTCCGCAGAGGTCATGGCGAACGGCCTGGACGTCATCCTGAACGACGCGCAGGTCAAGAGCGTGTTCGTGAACGTTTTCGGTGGCATCACCGCGTGTGACGCGGTCGCCAACGGCATCGTCGGCGCCCTGAAGACGCTGGGTGACGAGGCCAACAAGCCGCTGGTCGTCCGCCTGGACGGCAACAACGTCGAAGAGGGTCGTCGTATCCTCGCCGAGGCCGCCCACCCGCTGGTCACGGTCGTCGGAACCATGGACGAGGCTGCCGACAAGGCTGCCGAGCTGGCCTTCGCCGCAAAGTAAAGGGACTCAAAAAACATGGCTATCTTCCTGACCAAGGACTCCAAGGTCATCGTCCAGGGCATCACCGGCGGCGAGGGCACCAAGCACACCGCGCTGATGCTCAAGGCCGGCACCCAGGTCGTCGGCGGTGTCAACGCCCGTAAGGCCGGCACCACCGTCACCCACGACGGCGGCGTCGAGCTGCCCGTCTTCGGCACCGTCGCCGAGGCCATCGAGAAGACCGGCGCGGACGTCTCCATCGCGTTCGTTCCCCCGGCCTTCGCCAAGGACGCCATCGTCGAGGCCATCGACGCGGAGATCCCGCTGCTCGTGGTCATCACCGAGGGCATCCCGGTGCAGGACTCGGCGTACGCATGGGCGTACAACGTCTCCAAGGGCAACAAGACCCGCATCATCGGACCCAACTGCCCCGGCATCATCACCCCCGGCGAGTCGCTGGTCGGCATCACCCCCGCCAACATCGCAGGCACCGGCCCGATCGGCCTCGTGTCCAAGTCCGGCACGCTGACCTACCAGATGATGTTCGAGCTGCGTGACTTCGGCTTCTCCACCGCCATCGGCATCGGCGGCGACCCGGTCATCGGCACCACCCACATCGACGCCATCGAGGCGTTCGAGAAGGACCCCGAGACCAAGGTCATCGTGATGATCGGTGAGATCGGTGGCGACGCCGAAGAGCGTGCCGCCGACTACATCAAGGCTAACGTCACCAAGCCGGTCGTCGGCTACGTCGCGGGCTTCACCGCTCCCGAGGGCAAGACCATGGGCCACGCAGGCGCCATCGTCTCCGGTTCCTCGGGCACCGCGCAGGCCAAGAAGGACGCCCTCGAGGCCGCCGGCGTGAAGGTCGGCAAGACGCCGTCCGAGACCGCTGCGCTCGCTCGCGAGATCCTGCAGAGCCTGACCGTCCAGGCCTAGGCCCTTTGGGCCCGTGCGCCTTTTTGGTAGCTCCCGCTACCAGAAAGGCGCACGGGCCGTTCAGGCATCGACCCACATCTCCCCGGCCGGATCGAGTGTCCCCGTCCCCGACGTGACGGCAGCGACCAGATCGGCCAGCTCCGCCGAGTCCTTCGCCGCGAGGGTGAGGACCGCGGATTCCCCGTATGTGGTGTCCACCACGACGACGCCCCGCCCACGCAGCTCCGACTCGACGCGTCCCGCCTCGGCGTGGCCGACGGCGAGGGTGTGCAGGTGGCGAAGTTCCCTTCGCACGAGCGGTGCGGCATCGACCGCTGTGGCCACCGCGCCGGAGTAGGCGCGCACCAGTCCGCCCGCCCCCAGCTTGATTCCCCCGAAGTACCGTGTCACGACCACCGTGACGTCGACGAGATCACGGGCCTTGAGTACCTGCAGCATCGGAATGCCCGCGGTGCCACCGGGTTCGCCGTCGTCGCTCGCACGCTCGACCCGGTCACTGGGCCCGTTTCCGATGATGTACGCCGAACAGTGATGTCGCGCATCGGGATACGCGCGCCGCTGATCCTGGACGAAAGCCTGCGCCGCCTCGGCGTCCTCTACGCGCCGCAGGGCGGCGATGAAACGTGAGTGCTTCACCTCCGTCTCGAGGGTGAGATCGGCGGTGCGGGGAGCGAGGGTGTACGGCACCGAACCATTGTCTCCTGCGCTGTTCCCGGCGCTGCGGGCCGCGACTGAGCGCAGTGACCGACGGGTATACGTAGGCTAGCGTCGGAAGAGCGCACGCAGACGACCACTTGTCGACTAGGAGAAGTCATGACGTTCACGCCCGGAGGACCGAGTTACGGTCCGCCCGCGCAACCGACTGCAGGGGGAGAATCGAAAGGCCTGGGCTTCTTCCTTCTGATCGGTGTCGCAGTTCTCGGTGTCCTCAACCTACTGCTCGGATTTGCCCCCTACGCCACCTTGGCGCGAGAGTCCGTGAACTCGTTCGAAGCGAACACGGACGGGCTCGGACTCCTGTTCCTCGGTGGTCTGCTCGCGGCGGCGTCCCTCCTTCCGAAGCAGTCCTATGCGGGCGCGGCAGCGGCGGCGTCCGTCGCGGGCTGGGTTGTCGCGTTGCTCGTATTTCTCAACGTCGACGCGGATTCCGGTTGGGGCGCAATCCTGATCCTCGTTCTCGGATTCATCCAGTCGGCCGTGGCCGTCGCGGCGGCGCTGTTCGACATCGGCCTTCTGAAGCAGCCGGCGCCCAAGCCGGCCGCAGCCGCCGGCTTCGGTCAGCCCGGTCAGGCGCCGCAGGGTTACGGCCAGGGCGCCCCGCAGGGCTACGGGCAGGGCCCGCAGCAGTCGTACGGACAGCCGCCGCAGGGCTACGGCCAGAGTGCCCCGCAGGGTTACGGGCAGCAGAGCCAGTCGCAGCCCGGCTACGGGCAGCAGAACCAGCCGGGCTACGGCCAGCAGGGGTACGGCCAGCAGGGTCAGCCCTCGCAGAGCCAGCCCGGCTACGGCCAGGGCTACGGACAGCCGCAGCAGCCGGGTTACGGAGCAGCCGGGGGTGCCGGGTCCGCGTCGTACGACGCCCCGACCACCGCCTACCAACAGCCGCAGTACCAGGGGTACTCGCAGCCGTCTAGCCCGTCGCAGTCCACCGGAACGCCCAGCTCGCAGTACCCGGCCGGGACCAGCTACGGTTCCGCGCAACACGCGGCGCCTGCGTACGGCTCGCAGTCCGAGTCGTCGCCGGTGGAGCGCACGCTGGAATACGGCGAGCAGCCTCCCACCGAGGCGAAGCCGGACGAATCGGCCGAGAAGCCCGAATCGGAGGGCTACAGCGCGCCGACCCAGGCGTTCGACACGCGCGCCGACAGGGACGACAAGTAGCGGCCCAACCAGCAGGTGGCCTCTGACCGAACGTGGTCGGAGGCCACTTCTGTGCGGCGCGCCTGGCCGCTGTCGCGGCGTCGGAGTGCCACTCTCGAGGGGATGAGTTCTTTGGTTGATCGTGCGCAGCGTGTCGCACAGGGTGCACGACGGCGCGCCGTCGGTGATGACGAGCGGCCAGTCCCGCGACAGCGACCCGTGCCCGACGCCGACGAGATGCGGGCGCTGCTCGCGGTCGCGTTCCGGCCCGCGGGCGTCACCGTCGTCCTGTTGTCCGCACTCATCGTCGTCACTCTTGTGGCCGCGAACAGCGACCTCACGGGAACGTTCGGTGCCATCGCGGCGTCGTGGCTGGCGATTCACCAGGTGCCGTTGACGGTCGACGGCACGGCACTCGGTGTCCTCCCGTTGATCCCGACAGCGGGGATGGTGTGGGTCGTCGCCCGCGGATGCGCTGCGGTGGTGCACCCGGCGTCCTCGCGGCGGCACGCTCTGCAGGTGATCGGCGCCGCGGTGGCCGGACCGCTGGTCGTGACGGCCATCAGCCTCGCCGTCATCGCGGACGCGTCGGCGGTCATCCCGCTGTCCTCCCCGAACGCGCTCGCCGCGTTCGGGTGGGTGTTGTTCGTGCACCTGCTCGCGTCGGCGATCGGTGTGACGGTCGCGATGTGGCCGACGCTCGGTGCGCAGGTTCCGTCGTGGGTCCGGGACGCGGTGCGGCCGGGCCTGCGCGCGATGACGGCGATTCTCGGTGCCGGCGCGGTCATGGTCACGATCTCGCTGCTGATGGAGTGGTCGACGGTCGGCTCGCTGCTCGAACGCGGCGACGGCGTCGTCGGAATGCTCGGACTGACGATCCTGTCGGTGCTGTACCTGCCGAACATCGTGGTGGGTGCCGCGGCCGCGGTCATGGGAGGGACCGCGCAGATCGGGGACGTCTCGGTCAGCGTGTTCGGGAATGTCGGTGGTTCGCTGCCGCCGTTGCCGCTGCTCGGCGCCGTTCCCGACGGGGTGTCGGGTGGCGCGTGGCCTGCGCTGCTGGTGATTCCGCTGCTGATCGGTGTGATGCTCGGACGCGACTGCGGGCGCCAGGTCGCCGGGCAGGAAGCGCTGTTCACCGTGCTGACCGCCGCTGCGAGTGTGGGCGTGGTGACGGCGGTACTCGGCCTCGTGTCCGGCGGCAGGCTCGGCGCATTCGGCACGGTCGAGCTGAACTGGTGGGTGTTCGGGCTGCTCACGTTCGCGTGGCTCGGACTCGCGGGCGCGGTGACGGCAGTGGTCGTGGCCTGGCATCGGAGCCGGGGCGCCGTGGACGAGGACGAAGCTGACACCGAGGACGAGGAGCCGCATCTTCCCGGCGCGGAGGAGGTTCCCGCGATCGCCGCCCCGATCACCGAGGAGCGGGTGATCCCTGAAGACGTCCCGCCGAGTCGTGTGATCGAAGCCGAACTAGTCGACGACACCGAAGCGCCGGCAGCGCCGGTTGCACCGCAGGACACCGACGCCGAGGCCGAGGTCGTGGTGGACGCCGAGGTCGAGGAAGACGCGGCGACGGAGGAACCCGACGGGTCCGGAGACGCCGGCGAGGCCCCGGAAGCCGACCTGCCCCGAGGGCCCGCAACCCCCAGCGACTAGGCTCTTGGTCGGTCGACGATGCGACCGCCCCCATTTTCGCCCGTCTTTCGATTCATCCGGCCTTTCGATTGTTCAGGAGTAGAGCGCTGACTTCCTCGCGTGACCACCTGGGGCCCACGACCGCTTCGCCGGTGGCGTCCGCGCCGGCGCGGATTGTCGTACTCGCCTCCGGTGCGGGAACCCTCCTGAGATCGCTGATCGAAGCAACACACACGGACGGGTATCCCGCCGCGATCGTCGCCGTCGGCGTCGACCGCGACTGCGACGCCACCCGGCACGCCGAATCCGCGGGCATCACCCACTTCCGGATCGGACTCCGTGACTACGCCGATCGGTCCGCCTGGGATGTCGCGCTGACCGAGGCCGTCGCGTCGCACCAGCCGTCGCTCGTCGTGTCGGCGGGTTTCATGAAGATCCTCGGTCCCGCCTTCCTGGAGCGCTTCGGCGGTCGCATCATCAACACGCATCCCGCGTTGCTGCCCGCATTCCCCGGCGCGCACGCGGTCCCGGATGCCCTGGCCTACGGCGTGAAGGTGTCGGGATCGACCGTCCACCTCGTGGACGCGGGTGTCGACACCGGCCCGATCCTGGCGCAGGAACCCGTGCCGGTGCTCGACGGCGACGACGAGTCGACCCTGCACGAGCGCATCAAGACTGTGGAGCGACGGTTGTTGGCGGACGTCATCGCCGCTGTCGCCACCCGTGGAGTTGTTTCCGATGGACGAAAGGCCGTGATCCCCAGTGAGTGAACGCAAGGCAGTACGCCGAGCGCTCGTCAGCGTCTACGACAAGACCGGTCTGGTCGAACTGGCTACGGGCCTGCACAAGGCAGGCGTCGAGCTGGTGTCGACAGGATCGACTGCAGCGAAGATCGCCGACGCCGGCATCCCGGTCACCCCCGTCGAGGCGCTGACGGGGTTCCCCGAATGCCTCGAAGGCCGGGTCAAGACGCTGCATCCGCGGGTGCACGCGGGCGTCCTCGCGGACACCCGGAAGCCGGAGCACCTCGCGCAGCTCGAGGAACTCGGCATCGAGGCGTTCCAGCTGGTGGTCGTGAACCTGTATCCGTTCACGCAGACCGTCGCATCGGGTGCGACCCCCGACGAGTGCGTCGAGCAGATCGACATCGGCGGGCCGTCCATGGTGCGTGCCGCCGCGAAGAACCACCCCTCGGTCGCGGTCGTGGTGGATCCCGCCCGCTACGACGACGTGCTCACCGCGGTCGCCGACGGCGGGTTCACGCTGCCCGAGCGCACCGCGCTCGCCGCACAGGCGTTCCAGCACACCGCGTCGTACGACGTCGCCGTCGCCAGCTGGATGACGTCCGTGCTGGTCGAACCGGGTGACTCGCAGTTCCCCGAGTGGGCAGGCGCCACCTGGGACCGCTCGGCAGTGCTGCGGTACGGCGAGAACCCGCACCAGGCCGCGGCCCTCTACGTGAACCCCGCCGCTCCTGCCGGTCTGGCCCAGGCGGAGCAGCTGCACGGCAAGGAAATGTCGTACAACAACTACACCGACGGCGACGCGGCCTGGCGTGCGGCGTTCGACTTCAGCGAGCCGGCCGTCGCGATCATCAAGCACGCGAACCCGTGTGGCATCGCGGTCGGAGCCGACATCGCCGAGGCGCACCGCAAGGCGCACGCCTGCGACCCGGTCAGCGCATACGGCGGAGTCATCGCCGCGAACCGCGAGATCACCGTCGAGATGGCGGAGCAGGTCGCCGAGATCTTCACCGAGGTGATCATCGCCCCGTCCTACGCGGACGGTGCGCTCGGAGTTCTGCAGCGCAAGAAGAACATCCGCGTCCTCCTTGCTCAGGCGCCCACCGCGACGGGAATCGAACTGCGTCCCGTGTCCGGTGGAGCGCTCCTCCAGGAGCGCGACGTGCTCGACGCCGGGGGCGACGACCCGGCCAACTGGACGCTGGCCGTCGGCGACGCCGCCGACGAACAGACGCTGAAGGATCTCGAGTTCGCGTGGCGCGCGTGCCGTTCGGTGAAATCCAACGCGATCCTGCTCGCTTCCGACGGTGCGTCGGTCGGCGTCGGCATGGGCCAGGTCAACCGCGTCGACTCCGCGCACCTCGCGGTGCAGCGGGCCGGTGACCGGGTGGTCGGGTCGGTGGGCGCGTCGGACGCGTTCTTCCCGTTCCCCGACGGACTGCAGGTGCTCGCGAACGCCGGCGTCAAGGCAGTCGTACAGCCGGGTGGTTCCGTCCGCGACAACGAGGTCATCGATGCGGCCAAGGAAGCCGGCATCACCATGTACCTGACGGGCGCGCGGCACTTCGCGCACTAGCCTTCGGCAACTCTCGAACGGGTCTCGGCATCATGCCGGGGCCCGTTCTGCGTCGTCAGGCGGCTGCGGCCCCGTGCGCCCGGCCCGTGCCCTGGAGTTCGCGAGGCGAACCGGTGATGACAACGCGGGCTGCGCCGCGGCTGCGGACCTCGCTGATCAGCTCACCCAGGCCCGCTTCGTGGGCTGCATCGCAGTGCGACAGGTCGAGGGTGACGGCGTAACCGGTGAGGTCGTCCGGCAAACCGAGATAGGGGGGAGAGGTGGACAGTTGGTTGATGCGAAGTTTCATGGGGTGCTCCTGAAAGTGAAAGGTAAAAGAAAAGGCACCCGAGGGGTTTGCCCTGGGTGCCCGAGAATGACTTGGTTGAGTCTCAACATTCTCGGGGTGGGCCGAACTTGGTGATGTGCTTGTCGGCGGAGCAGCGACGCCATGCGGATACGGACGCGAAGAGCGCGTGAAGCTGCATCATGGCCGTGCCTTCCTGCGTGTCGTTGCTGGTTGGTAGATGACCGTACATCACCGGTTGAGGGTTTGCACTTCCATTATCCAGCCGCTGCGCAGAAATGCAGGGTTGTACTCGATGTTCACCTACAGTTCTGCGCAGTGACGCTTCTGTGGATGGCGATATGCGTTGTCCACAGACTCGGAATTTGCGACCGCGATCGAGTGCCGGACTGTCAGGGTTCGACGATGGGGGAATTCCAGCAGCCGTTCCGGGGTTCGGAAGCGCTACGAACCGGGCGGCTCACCCGCCACGGGTTACGCACTTTCCGGCGTTTGCACCGGGACGTGTATGTGCCCAGAAGCGTCGAGGTGACAGCGCACTCACGCGCACGCGCCGCCTGGTTGTGGGCCGACGGTGAAGCGGTACTCGCGGGCTTCTCCGCCGCCGCCGTGCACGGAACCCGATGGATCGGAGGGGGCGAGTCGGCGACGCTCATCAGACGAGGCAGCCGACGATCCGTCGACGGCATCGAGGTGCGCGCGGATACCCTCCTGCCGGACGAAGTGTGTCTTGTGGACGAGATGCTGTTCACCACTCCGGCGCTGACCGCCTTCGATCTGGGCAGATGGCTGCCCGTCGATCGCGCCGTCGAGGTACTCGACGCCCTGTGCCACGACACCGGACTGCGCCCGGCGGAAATTTCCGCGGTGGCAGGCCGGCATCGGGGCGAACGTGGTCTCGCGTCGCTGCGTGAAGTCGTGTGGCTCGTCGATCCCGGTGCCGAGTCCCCACCGGAGACGCGGCCTCGTCCTGATCCGCGGAGGGTTGCCCGCACCGGAGACTCAGATACCGATCGAGGATCGCCGCGGTCGTGTCTTCGCCCGTGCGGACCTGGGCTGGACAAGGTGGAAGGTGCTCGTCGAGTACGACGGCGAACATCACTGGTCGGACGAACGTCAGCGCACGTGGGACATCGAGCGGACGGAACGGCTCGCCGAACTCGGGTGGGCGGTGGTGCGGGTGAATGCGGAACAGCTGCGTCGGCGGCCGCAGGTGATCGTCGCGCGAGTTCGGGACCGATTGCGGCAGGCAGGAGTCCCGGTGTGAATGCGCAGAAACGCAGGCCTCCACTCGGTGCTTGCCTACGGAAGTGCCCATTCGAATCTCACCACTTTGGTCACAGGTTGCTTTCGATCCGGCGTCGAGCAGCCCGTACGCACGGTGCAGCTGATTCACTCGGGGCTGATGTGACTCGAGTGGCACCTGTGGAAGGAGAGTGGCGCCCGGACTGCGACGGTGCGCCCATCCCCGTTATGAACCGATTTGCGATCAAGGCCGGCCTCGGCGCCTGCGTCCTGGGTGCGTCCGTGCTCATCCCTGCTCAGGTTTCGGCGGAACCCGCGGCGACGGCGACCGGCACCGAGCTGTCCGGGATGACGGTGTTCCTCGACCCCGGGCATCAGGGTTCCAGCGAGGGCCACGACCTCGCACAGCAAGTAAACGACGGCCGGGGCAACACCAAGGACTGCCAGACGAGCGGCATGACGTCGCTCGGCGGGGTGCCCGAGCACACCATCAACTGGAATGTGTCCCAGCTGGTGAAGAGCAGCCTCGAGAGTCTCGGCGCGAAGGTCGTCCTGAGTCGTCAGGACGACACCGGCTGGGGCGGATGCGTCGACGAAAGAGCGCGTGCGGCAAGCGAATCGAATGCCGACGTGGCGGTGAGCATTCACGCGGACTCGACGGCGCAGGGCGAGGACGCGAGCAAGCACGGGTTCCACATGATCATCCCGTCGCTGCCCATCCCCGACGAAAAGGCCGATGCGGCACAGTCCGGCGGCGGGCTCGAGGCGTCGAAGATGATGCGCGACGCCTACAAGTCCGACGGCTTCGTTCCCGCCAACTACGCCGGCGTGAACGACGGCCTCCAGACCCGCGCCGATGTCGCCGGACCTGCGCTGACTCAGGTGCCGCTGGTGTTCGTCGAGATGGGCAACGGTTCCAACAAGGAAGACTCCGCCCAGCTGGAGGGCACCGACGGCCAGTTGAAGCACGCGATCACCATCACGACCGGCATCGTCACATACCTGCTGACGGGGTCGCAGTCGGCGCCCGCCGAGGAGCTGGCCGCGGCGCCGGCGGCGACCACGGCACCAGAGGCGAGTGAGGATAGCGCGTCGTCGACCACCACCACGACCCCGAAGGCGACCACCCCCAAGGCGGCACCGAAGTCGACGGCACCCGATTCGGCGCAGTTCTCCGAGTTGATGGAGATGCTCGCGCCGCTGCTCGAGGTCGAGGGACTCGACGGGCTTCAGGACCTCGTCAACGACAAGAACCTGGGACTCGTGTCCGATCTGGCGAGCACGCTGATGGCCGTGATCACCGGAGCGGGCGGGAACTGATCACAGTGCCGCGATCCACCTGCTGAACGGTTCGGTGAACTCCGCCGAGTAGGGGAGCGGTTCCACGTAATCCGGTCCGGTGGACGGGCGGTCGCCGACGTCCTTGAGGACGTGATTGGCGTTCGTCATCCGCACCGGCGTCAGCTCGGTGTGCGCGAGGGCGTCGTTCAGGCCGTCGACGTCGGCGAGCTGCACCTGAATGTCCTTGGCGGAGCAGCTGGTGAGGACAGGGAAGCCTGCGGGCAACCGGCCGGCCAGTGCGCGCGGGTCGAGAGCGTCCTCCTCCGCGAGCGCTTTCGCGTTGGCATGGACGAGCCCGGCGTTCTGCAGGGGTTCCGGAAGGTCGTCGGGGATCGTTCCCGACGTGCGGAGCGATTCGACGGTGTCCGCGAGTGCGAGCCGGAGTTCGTCGGCCAATTCCACCGGCAGCTGGCCGGTGCCGACGACGGCGTCGAGCTGGCCGTGGATCTGCGTGGTGAGCAGATCGAGGAGCCGGACACTCAGCGGTTCGAGCAGTCCGACGGCGCGCACGCGCGACTCTGTTTCCGCGGTGGCGAGTGCGAGGGCGACGAGTCCGCCGTCGCTGTGACCGATGACGATCAGCTTCGACGGGTCGACCCCGGGTTGGGCGGCCAGGAAGTCGAGGCCCGCGGATGCGGCGTCGACGAACGTGGTGAATCCGAGACCCCCGACCTCTTCCACCTCGTACGGGCCGAGAGCGGTTTCGCCGCTGCCGATCTTGTCGTAGCGCAGGCTGGGGATGCCGTGCTGTTCGAGCACGTCGGCGAGGTGGCGGAGCGTTCCGATGTCACCGGGGAGCAGGGCGCTGTCGCCGTTGCGATCGGTGGGACCGCTGCCGGCGAGCAGCAGCGCGGCCGCCGCCGACCCATTCGCGTGGTCGGGAGTGCGCAGGCTGCCGTAGTACGTGACGGCACCGCTGTCGAACGTGATCTCGGTGTCAGGCATGGGGACTGTCTACCAGTTCACGTCGCGCGCAGTCGCCGCACCCGTTGCACCCCGCGCCACGCGAACCACAACAGGAACGCGAGCAGTGGAATGACGAGCAGCGGAAGCAGCAGGGCGATCAGGGATGTGACGAACGAGACGACGTCCTCGATCACCGACACCACGGGATTGGCCAGGCCGCCGGTCGAGGCCGTGCTCACCGCCCGGGTGCCGGTCTGCGCGGTGCTGAACGCCAGAGCCGTGGGCGCGCCGATGACGATTCCGGCGATCGCGGCAGTCGACGGGTCCACGTCCGCGAAGGCCGCCCAGGTCGCGATGACTCCCGCCACGGGACCGGTGACGTTGCCGATCACGGACAGCACGTTGTCGACGAACGGGATGAGATCGGCGGTCAGTTCCACCAGTGTCGCGATCGACAACGCCACCAGCGCCCCGGTCGAACCGAGCCACCGCATGGACTCGTTCAGGGTCACCCCGAGCACCTCGAAGTGCACCGCGGCGCTGAGCATCAGCAACGGCAGGAACGTGCGCAGTCCCGACGCGGCGGCGAGGCCGAGGCCGAGCAGTCCGGGCAGAACCCAGGTCTCCATGCACGGAGTGTAGAAGCTCGGCGATACCGGCAGGCGGCCGTCGCGGCCGAGATCTCAGAGAAGCATCACAGAACTCACACAATCGACGACTAGCGTCTGCATCACCAGTCGTTCCAACGGATTACATCCGAGACGAACCCCCGACCCCAGGAAGGTGCCGCATCATGAACGTCGTACAGCTGACCACCGGTGATTTCGTCGCCGCCATGTTCTCCCTCGACTTCGTCGACGGCGGATTCCGCCGGGAGGCCGTCGAGCGGATTCACCGGGGAGCGATCGACGAGTGGGTGTCTGCGCTCACCGGGTCGGGTCTGTTCTCGAACCGCGCGGTCGCGGACGTCGTCCGGGCATGGCGCGACGATCCGCGAGTCCTGCTCGACTCCCTTCTGGCGGAGGCTGATCCGGTGACGTTCGAGCGCTACCGCTCCGCCTGGGACGAGTTGGACGCCGCGTCCTCGTACGGTGTCGCCGCGTAGGCGGGCAGTCAGGGAATGCCGAAGACGTCGGCGAACGTGGCGAACAGCGCCGGGTCGCCGGTGACGGACACGCTGCCGAGGGCGATGGCGTCCTCCGGGGTGATCTCGCGTGCCGTCATTGCCTTCACCGCCGGTGTCCTCGAGTTCCTTCAGGCGCGCCGACAGGATGTTGGACGGGATGCCGGGCAGGCCCTGCTCGATGTCGACCATGATCTTCGTGAACCTCCCCCTGACGGACCTCGGCAAGTCGAATGCCTTCTACGAGGCGCTCGGCTACCGGAAGAACCCCCAGTTCTCGGACGAGAACGCGCCGCGAGGGCTGACCCGGGCGGGTCGGCGCGCATTAACCGCGTGCCGATTCGCTCGAACCCTCGTAGCGTGGAGTGGTGACGTCATCGGAACACAGACCTTCCACCGTCGGCGAGCTCCGCGAGTCGGGCCACGTTCAACGCACCGTCAAGGAAGAGATCCGCGAGAATCTGCTCGCGGCCCTACGCGACGGTCGTGATCCGTGGCCCGGCATCGTCGGTTTCGAGGAGACGGTGGAACCACAGCTCGAACGGGCTCTCATCGCGGGTCACGACGTGGTGTTGCTCGGCGAACGTGGTCAGGGCAAGACCCGCCTCCTCCGCACCCTCAACCTGCTCCTCGACGAATGGACCCCGGTGATCGCCGGTTCCGAACTCGGGGAGCATCCCTATGAGCCCATCACCCCGGCGTCGATCCGCCGGGCGCAGGAACTGGGCGACAGCCTCCCTGTCGCATGGCGGCACCGCAGCGAGCGGTATTCGGAGAAACTCGCGACCCCCGACACGTCGGTGGCCGACCTCGTCGGTGACGTGGATCCGGTCAAGGTCGCGGAGGGCCGGAGTCTCGGCGATCCGGAAACCATTCACTTCGGGCTCGTTCCCCGCGCGCACCGGGGCATCGTCGCCATCAACGAACTGCCCGACCTCGCCGAACGCATCCAGGTGTCGCTGCTCAACGTCATGGAGGAACGCGACATCCAGGTCCGCGGCTACACCCTCCGGCTCCCGCTGGACGTCCTGATGGTGGCCAGCGCGAACCCGGAGGACTACACGAACCGCGGTCGCATCATCACCCCGCTGAAGGACCGGTTCGGTGCCGAGATCCGGACGCACTACCCGACCAGGCTCGACGACGAGGTCGCGGTCATCCTGCAGGAAGCGCATCTCACCGCGGAGGTGCCCGAGTACCTCCTCGAGATCCTGGCCCGGTTCACCCGCCTGCTCCGCGAGTCGACGTCGGTCGATCAGCGGTCGGGTGTGTCCGCCCGCTTCGCGGTGGCGGGCGCCGAAACCGTCAGTGCGGCTGCGGTGCATCGCGGCGCGGTGCTCGGTGAGGCCGACCCGGTCGCGCGGCCGGTCGACCTCGAGACCGTCGTCGACGTCCTGCGGGGCAAGGTGGAATTCGAATCCGGTGAGGAGGGGCGCGAGATCGAGGTCCTGGAGCACCTGCTCCGGCGGGCGACGGCCGACACGGTCCGCACCCGGCTCGGCGGCATCGACCTGGCGGAACTCGTGGACGCGGTCGAACAGGGCGATCCGGTGGTGACCGGCGAACGGATCACGGCGAAGGCACTGCTGAACGAGCTCCCCGAGCTCGAGGTCCTCGACGAGTTGGCGGAGCGTCTGGGCGCGGAGTCCGACGGCGAGCGGGCCGCGGCCGCCGAGTTCGCCCTCGAAGGGCTGTACCTGGCGCGTCGAATCTCGAAGAACCCGGACATCAACGGGCAGACGGTGTATTCGTAATGTCCCGCAAGGCGGAGCGCGGGCTGCACAACGCGCGGTACGGGCCGTACGAGGGCGGAGATCCGCTGGCAGCGCCGGTGGACCTGCGCGAGGCCCTGGCATCGATCGGCGACGACGTGTTCGCGGGAACGTCCCCGCGGCAGGCGCTGCGCGAGATGCTGCGGCGCGGCAACCAGGACATGCGCGGCCTGGACGAGCTTGCGGCCGAGGCCAATCGGCGTCGCCGTGAGCTGCTGAAGCGGAACAACCTGAACGGCACACTCGAAGAGGTCCGGGAACTCCTCGACCGCGCGGTGCTCGAGGAACGCAAGACGCTGGCCCGTGCGCTCGACGACGACGCCCGCTTCTCGGAGATGCGCCTCGAGGAACTGTCGCCGTCCACCGCGCAGGCCGTGCAGGAACTCGCCGATTACGACTGGCGCAGTTCGGAAGCCCGCGAGGACTACGAGAAGATCCGGGACCTGCTGGGCCGCGAGGTGCTGGACCAGCGGTTCGCCGGCATGAAACAGGCCCTCGAGGGGGCCACGGAAGAAGACCGCGAACGCATCCGCGAGATGCTCGCCGACCTCAACGACCTGCTCGACAAACATTCCCGCGGCGAGGATACGCAGGAACAGTTCGACGAGTTCATGGACAAGCACGGGGCGTACTTCCCCGAGAACCCGCAAAATGTCGAGGAACTGCTCGATTCGCTGGCGCAGCGGGCGGCGGCCGCGCAGCGCCTGCGGAACTCGCTGTCGCAGGAGCAGCGCGACGAACTGGATGCGCTGGCGCAGCAGGCGTTCGGCGATCCGTCGCTGATCGGACAGCTGGACCGTCTCGACCAGCATCTGCAGGCGGCGCGCCCGGGTGAGGACTGGCAGGGCGCCCAACGGTTCCGCGGCGACGACGGCATGGGCCTGGGCGAGGGCACCGGGGCGTTGCAGGACATCGCGGAACTCGAGTCGCTCGCCGAGCAACTGTCGCAGCAGTACGCGGGCGCACAACTCGACGACATCGACGCGGACGCTCTGGCCCGGCAACTGGGCGACGAGGCGGCGGCCGATGCGCAGACCCTCGCCGAACTCGAGAAGGCCCTGCGCGATCAGGGCTTCTTCGACCGCGGGGCGGACGGCCAGTGGCGCCTGTCGCCCAAGGCGATGCGCCAACTCGGTCAGACGGCTCTGCGGGACGTGGCGCAGCAGCTGTCTTCGCGTGGCGGGCAACGGGAGACGCGCCGCGCCGGGTCGATGGGGGAGCCGACGGGTGCGTCCCGCGAGTGGGCGTTCGGCGACACCGAGCCGTGGGACGTCACCCGCACGATCACCAATGCCGTGCTGCGGGCGGCGTCCGATCCGGCCGAGCGCGGTCGGGTCCCGGTCCGGTTGTCCGTATCGGACGTGGAGGTGATGGAGACCGAGCAGCGGTCGCAGGCGGCGGTCGCGTTGCTGGTCGACACGTCGTTCTCGATGGTGATGGAGGGGCGGTGGGTGCCGATGAAACGCACCGCCCTCGCCCTGAACCACTTGGTGAGCACCCGGTTCCGCAGCGACGAACTGCAGCTCATCTCGTTCGGCAGGCACGCGCAGGTGCTGACGCCGTCGGAACTCGCCGGCCTGGACGGCGCCTGGGACCAGGGCACCAACCTCCACCACGCGCTGTTGCTGGCGGCCCGGCATCTGCGCCGGCACCCCAACGCCCAGCCGGTGGTCCTGATCGTCACCGACGGTGAGCCGACGGCCCACCTCGAGCCGGACGGCTTCGCGTACTTCGACTACCCGCCGAGCGCCCGGACCCTCGGTCTGACGGTCCGGGAACTCGACACACTCGCCCGGCTCGGCGCCCACGTCACGTTCTTCCGGCTCGGTGAGGATCCCGGTCTCGCGCGGGTCGTGGACCGGATGGCCGAGCGGGTCGGCGGACGCGTCGTGGCCCCCGGGCTGGACGGTCTCGGCGCCGCCGTCGTCAGCGACTACATGCGGCGCAGGCGCTAGCCCGTGAGTACTTGTCAACCGCCCGCGGTTAACAAGTACTCACGGGTGCGTCAGCGCACGGCGGGCTGGTGCTGGGTGATGCAGTGAATTCCGCCGCCGCGCGCGAAGAGCGGGCGGGCGTCGACCGACACGACCGTGCGTCCGGGGTATGCGGCCGACAGGATGGCGACCGCTTCCTCGTCGGCGGGATCGTCGAAGCTGCACGCGATGACGCCGCCGTTGACGACGAAATGGTTGATGTAGCTGTAGTCGACGAAACCCTCCTCGTCGCGCAGGACAGTCGGCGCGGCGACGGTGATGATCTCCCACGATTCACCGCGGGCGTCCGTGGTCTGCTTCAGCACGTCGATGACGGCCTTGCTGACCTCGAAGTCGGGGTGTTCGGGGTTGCGCTGGTCGTGCACCAGGACGACGCCCGGTGACGGGATCGCTGCGACGATGTCGACGTGCCCGCGTGTGCCGTACGTGTCCTGGTCCCGCGTCAGTCCGCGCGGCAGCCAGATCACCTTGGTGGCCCCGATCGTCCGGGCGAGCTCGGCCTCGATGTCGGCTTTCGACAGTTCCGGGTTGCGGCCGGGGTCGAGTTGCACGGTCTCGGTCACCAGCACGGTGCCGAGGCCGTCGACCTGGATGCCGCCGCCCTCGTTGACGATCGGCGAGTCGACGAGTTCGGCCCCGGACCGCGCAACCACCAGTGCGCCGATCTTCGAGTCCTTGTCCCACTGGGCCCAGTCCTGGCTGCCCCAGCCGTTGAAGATCCAGTCGACGCCGCCGAGGCGTCCGTCCTCGGACAGCACGAACGTGGGTCCGATGTCGCGCATCCAGGCGTCGTTGAGCGGCGCCTCGACGATGTCGATGTCGGCGGAGAGGTATTCCTTGGCCGCCGGCACCTGTCCGGGGTCGACGACGACGGTGACGGGCTCGAACCGGGCCACGGCGTGTGCCACCTCGGCCCATGTGGTGCGGGCCTCGTGGTGTTCCTCGGGGGTGTCGCCCAGCGAGTAGCCCTCACTGGGATAGGCCATCCAGGTGCGTTCGTGCAGTTCGCCTTCCGCGGGCATGCGCCAGGACATCAGGCCCTCCCGAACGGGGAGGCCTGATCGACCGGCTCGGTGAGGACGCCGTACGTGTCGGGGCGCCGGGTGGCCAGGAACGGGAACAGGGCCAGCCAGTCCTCGCGCTGCTGGAGATCGAGGTCGGCGACCAGTACCGCGGATTCGTCGCGCGGGGCCTGCGCGAGGATCCGGCCGTAGGGATCGGAGATGAACGACGAGCCGTAGAACGTGATGAGGCCTTCGCTGCCGTGGCGATTGGGCACCACCATGAACGTGCCGTTCGCGATGCCGTTGCCGACGATCACCTGCTGCCACAGCGGCTGGGTGTCGAACTGCGGGTGGTCGGGCTCCGAGCCGATCGCGGTGGGGTACACCAGGATCTCGGCGCCGCCGAGCGAGTACGCGCGGGCGACCTCGGGGAACCACTCGTCCCAGCACGTCGGCAGTCCGAGCTTCGCCCCGCCGAGTGCCTCGGCGGTGTGGACGGGGTACGGATCGGTTGCGGGGCCGCCGCGGAAGTAGGTGTCCTCGTAGTAGCCGGCGGTGACGGGGATGTGCAGCTTGCGGGTGCGGGCGAGCAGTTCACCGGAGGGGGCGACGAGGATGGCCGTGTTGAACCCGAGCCCGTCCTCGTACTGCACGCCGTCCTCGGAGTCGTTCCGCTCGTACAGCGACGCGTGGACGAGGACGCCGTGTTCCGCGGCGGCCTTGGCGGCGAACGTGAACGTGGGGCCGGTGAGCAGGTCCTCGGCGGTACGTCCCGGGTTGTCACCACCCGGCGTCGACGCGGGGTAGCGGCTCAGCGTCAGTTCGGGGAGGAACACCACACGCGCCCCGAGTTTCGCTGCCGCGGCGATGCCCTCGTCGAGTTCGGCCCGCAGATCCTCGTCGTTCTCGTGCCAGCGGTGCTGGACGAGGCCGACACGGAGCGGGGTGCGTCCCGTCTCGCGCGTCCTCGACAGGGACTCGGGAGGGGTGAGGGCGGTAATCGTCAACATTGTGCTTCCTCGGATGTTCGGTTCGGCGAGCGCCTAAAACGAATTGGATTCGTTAAGTATGGTGGGTGAATGCTCGGCGATCAAGGGGTGGGACGTGACGATTTCGATTCCTTCGGTATCCACCCTGGTCGCCGGTGACACGCACCGACCAGGAGGGCACCCATGCCACGGCCATCACAGCGACTGCTGTCGCCGGAGATCATCACCGAAGCTGCCATGCGCATGGTGGACCTCACCGGTGATTTCACGATGCCCGGTCTCGCCGAACGGCTGAAGGTGCGGCCCTCCTCGCTGTACAACCACGTGTCCGGGAGGGCGGAGATCATCGAACTGATGCGTGCCCGCATGATGGCGGGCATCGTGGTGGCGGACCCCGACGGCAAGTGGAGCGAGACGGTGGCCGGCCTGGCGCGCGAGTATCGGCGCAACTACGCCGAGCATCCTCGGCTGATTCCCCTGTTCACCGCGCACACAGTGCAGTCCGGCGTGGCTTTCGGGCTGTACAACGCGCTGGCGCAGGCATTCTCGGACGGTGGCTTCACGCCCGAGGAGATTCTGCACGCCATCACGACGGTCGACAGCTTCGTGCTGGGGTCGGCGCTGGACCTCGCCGCACCCGAAGTGGTCTGGGCGACCGCGCCGGAGGCGAACGAGGCCATGCGGGCCGCCCTCGCCACGTCCGGGCCGAACCCCGGACGGGCGGATGCAGCATTCGAGTTCGGGCTGCGGACGCTTATCGCGGGCTTGGTGGCGCAGGCTCCGATCGGGCCGTGAGATCGCCCTCGTCCCGCAGCGCGGACGTGTCGCGGTTGAGAGTCTCGCCCCGGAAGAAGGCGGGACTGCGGAATCGCATGATCATCATCAGCACGGCGCCGAGCAGGAGGATGCCGAAGCCGAGGAAGAAGACGAGTCCGATGCCGCCGATCGACGCACCGCTGGCGTTCTCCGGGTCCATGCTCTCCTGGATCGAGATGACGAACACCGCGAGCAGCATGAGGCCGCCGAGGAGCGGGAACGCGAACCGGAAGACGATATTGCGGAAACTCGTGAACAGGCTGTCCCGGAAATACCAGACACACGCGAACGCCGTGATGCCGTAGTACCAGCAGATCATGATTCCCAGTGCGGCGATGGTGTCGAGCAGCGTGCGTTCGGACAGGAACGTCACCACCGTGTAGAACACCGCGGTGATGACACCGGCGACGACCGTGGCGTACGACGGGACCAGGAACCGGGGGCTCACGTCGGCGAGCTTCTTGGGGAAGGCCCCGTAGGCGCCCATGGCGAGCATGGTCCGCGCGGCAGGCAGGAACGTGGTTTGCAGGCTCGCGACCGAGGAGACGAAGACCGCGAGGAACAGCAGCATGCCGCCCCACTTCCCGAGAACCGGATCGGCGAGCGCGCCGAAGACGTTCTCGGAGTTGTCCGGGTTGCCCAGGCCGAGACCGTCCTCGCCGACGCCGGCGTACATCATCGCGGCGACCGACACGAGCAGGTAGGTCAGCAGGATCGTGATCACGCACAGCAGTCCGGCGCGACCGGGGGTCTTCTTCGGGTTCTTCGACTCCTCGCCCAGCGTCAGGCACGTGTCCCAGCCCCAGAACGCGAAGATCGAACCCGTCAAGCCGATCACGAACGCGCCGACGGCCAGTCCCGTGAACGGGTTGAACCAGCTCAGGTCGAACGACAGCCCGGCGGGGGCGTCCCCGTTACCGACGTGGACCAGTGCCACCACCGCGAACGCGATGAGTAGGACCATCTGGAAGCCGACCAGCGCGAACTGCAGCTTCTCGCTGGTGGTGATGCCGCGACTGGCGATCCACGTGGCGAGCGCGATGAAGAGCAGGGTGGTGCCCACATTCACGAATTTGTTGCCGGGCAGGTCCGCGATGCTCGGGGCGTCGAACAGTTTCGCGATGAACAGATAGAAGAACTGGACCGCGATCGCCGCGAGGTTCGAGAGCACGATGATCGTGGCGATCACCATGCCCCAGCCGCACATCCAGCCGACGTACGGTCCGAACGCCTTCGTCGACCACGTGAAGGACGCACCGCAGTCGGGGGATTCGGAGTTGAGCTCACGGTAGGCGTACGCCGTGAGGAACATGGGAATGAAGCCGGCGATGAAGATGGCGGGCATCTTCAGCCCGACCGCCGCGACGATCAGCCCGATGCTGGCAGTCAGCGTGTAACCCGGTGCCACGGAGGAGATCCCGAGGACCGCCCCTGCAAAGGTCCCGACCGCACCGGTGGCCAGCCCTTTGGTGCTCACGGCAACGCCGGCCGACGCCGGTGCGCCTTCGCTGTTCGTCATGTCTGAACCTCCGGTCGGGTGCGATCGTGGATCCGGGGCGGGTGTCGCGGACGGTTTACTCACTATTGGGGAACTCCTGCTTGGGGACGACCACCATGGGCACCGGCAGGACGCGGAGCATCTTGGCCGCGGTGGATCCCAGGAACAGTCGACGAGGTTGGGCGAGCCGGCTGGAGCCGACCATCACGAGGTCGCCGTCCTGCCAGTCGAGTTTGCGGACCGCCGACTCCACGGAGGATCCGTCGGCGATCATCACGGAGACGGGGAAGTCTTCGGGTAGTGCGGACTTCGCCTCGTCCAGGGTGGACTGTGCATGGGCGACCGCGCGCTCGCGGACGCTCTCGGAAGTGTCCCGATGATCGCGAAGGTGGTGGTGCGGGTCCAGTTCGACGAGGGACACCAGGCGTAGCGGGGTCTCCATCCGCTTGCTGGTCCGCACAGCGGTTCGCAGCAGGACGTCCGCACCGACGCGCGTCCCGAGTGCGCAGGTGACCTCTCGGATCTTCTTCGCGGAGGAATGCCGATAGCCGCGGGGCGCGAGGCAGAGCGGCACGTGCGCGGAGTGCAGCAACTCCGTCGACACCGAACCGACCGAGTGCCTGCCGAGCAGGCCGTCACCCGCGGCGCCGACGACGATCGCTTGCGCGTCGAGGCGGGTGACCTCGTCGAGGATGCCCTGCGCGAACGATTCGTGGAAGCTGAGGTGCACGGTGACGTCGATGTCGCTCGGCACCGACGACTTCGCCTCGTCCAGCCAGCGCTGGGCGCGGCCGGCGAGGATGTCGTCGAAGCCGGCTTCTGCCGGAACTCTCGCCGGGACCGTCCGGTCCGGCGGGAGCACCATGCAGATGTCGAGCTGTGCGCCGAGACTGCGGGCGAGCTGCGCCCCGAGGGCCAGACCGTCCTCCCCGCTGGGGGTGGCGAGATATCCAACGACCAAACGCATGGTGACGGTTCCGATCTGTCTCGGGGCGGGTGGTTTACGCGAAGCCGACGTACTTGGTCTCGAGGTACTCCTCGATGCCTTCGGTGCCGCCTTCGCTGCCGAGCCCGGACTGCTTGACTCCACCGAACGGCGCGGCGACGTCGGAGATCACTCCGCGGTTGACGCCGACCATGCCGCTCTCGAGTTTGTCGGCGACGCGGAACGCACGGTCGACGTTCTGGGTGTAGATGTACGCGGCGAGACCGTATTCGGTGTCGTTCGCGGCGGCGACGCCCTCGGCCTCGGTGTCGAAACCGGTGATCGCGGCGACGGGTCCGAAGATCTCCTCGCGGACGATGCGCGCATTCGCGGGCACCTCGTCGAGGACGGTGGGCTGGAAGAAGTAGCCGGGACCGTCGACGGACTTGCCGCCGGTGCGGACCCGGGCGCCCGCGGCGACGGCGTCGTCGACGAGGGACGCCACGTTGCGGCGCTGCTTCTCGTTGACGAGGGGGCCGACGTTGGTGCCCTCTTCGCTGCCCGGTCCGACGGCTAGCGCGGCGATCCGGTCGGTGAGCTTGGTGGTGAATTCCTCACGCACCGAGTTGGCCACGATCAGGCGGTTGGCGGCGGTGCACGCCTCGCCGCCGTTGCGCATCTTCGCGGCCATCGCACCCTCGACGGCGGCGTCGATGTCGGCGTCGCCGAACACCACGAACGGGGCGTTGCCGCCGAGTTCCATGGACGTGCGCAGAACCTGCTGGGCGGACTGCTCGATGAGGATCTTGCCGACCCGGGTGGAGCCGGTGAACGTCACCTTCCGCAGCCGCGGATCGGCGAGCAGCGGTTCGGTGACGGCGGCGGCGTTCGAGGCGGGCAGCACCGACAGCACACCGGCGGGCAGGCCTGCCTCGGCGAAGATCTCGGCGAGCAGCAGCATCGTGAGGGGGGTGTCCTCGGCGGGCTTGACGATGATCGTGCAGCCGGCGGCGAGCGCGGGGCCGATCTTGCGGGTGCCCATCGCGAGCGGGAAGTTCCACGGCGTAACGGCCAGGGTGGGCCCGACCGGGACCTTGGTTACCATGATCCGCCCGCTACCCGACGGTGACGTGGTGTAGCGGCCCTGGATGCGGACGGCTTCCTCGCTGAACCAGCGCAGGAACTCGGCGCCGTAGTTCACCTCGCCCCGGCTCTCCGGCAGCGCCTTGCCCATCTCCATCGTCATCAGCAGCGCGAGGTCGTCGGTGCGCTCGATGACCTTCTCCCACGCCGAACGCAGGATGATCGACCGCTGCCGAGGCGCGGTCGCCGCCCATTCCTCCTGGACCGCCGCAGCGGAGTCCAGTGCACGCATCGCGTCCTTGCCACCCGCATCCGCGACGTCGGCGATGAGGGATCCCGTGGCCGGGTCGTAGACCGGGAACGTGCCGCCGTCGATCGGGTCGGTCTGGGCGCCGTCGATCCACAGACCGGTGGGCAGGGTGGCGCGGAGCCGTTCGAAATCAGTCATCGGAGTCCTCGTGGTGGGAATGGTGGTGATCGCACGCCTCCGGGGTGGGGGCGACGTCGAGGGCGGGGTTGCGGTCGAAGAATCCGGCCGGCTTCAGCCAGAAGGACACGGTGTCCGCAGGCATGATCGGCCAGTCCTCCGGCCGGGGAATGTGGTGGATACCGAACGTGTACCAGAGCACCACGTCGGTGTTCTCGATCGGGCGGTTCGCCTCGGTCCATGCGGGAAGTCCGTGATCGACCTTGCTCTGGTTCACGAATTCCCCGGCAGGCCAGCGCTCGTCGGGTGAATTAGGGGTCACCCAGACGGTGTGGCCGATCGCACCGGTGCGCTGGAAGATCGGCGACGCCGGGTCGAACATCGACGGTATCGCGCCGCCGGGAACGAGCTTGTAGGCGGGGGCGGTGCCGAGGCCGGTGGTCGTGTTGTCGTTGACGACCTTCCACGCCCGCTGGCTCTGCCAGTCGAAGTCCTGCCGGCCCTCGAGTTCGGTGCGCAGCGGGGTGTTCTTCTGGCGCAGCGCGAGACCCAGGGGATTGTCCGGGCCCATCGGCACCATTTCGGTCTCCGTCGCGTACACCGTGTTCTCGGTGCCGTCCACGTCGAGATCGAGGCGGGCGATCAGGAAGTGCTGGTGGAACGGCGCGTACGTGCGGTTGTCGACGAGCGTCCCGCTGGGGTGCTCCCCACCTTCGGGGAAGTGGCTGACCACCATGATCCCGGTGGCGCGGACCTCGCACTCGATGTTGCCGTCCTGGTAGAACCGCCAGTAGACGAGATACTCGTAGTTCGCGACCGTCACGTGCGTCGACACCGTCAGCCGCCGCATGCGGCGCACCTCGGTGCCCGCGTCGTGGTCGACGTGCTTCCAGAGGACGGCGTTGTCCTCCTCGTGGATGCAGATCGCGTTCTCGATCGTGAACGGCACGCCGTGGCTGTCGTGGAGAACGGCGTCGAGATACCGGATCTCGCCGAGGCAGTCACACCCCAGGGTCAGCGACGTGGTCATGAACCCGATGCCCCACTCGCCGATGTCGAAGGCGGTGCGGCGGTAGTGATCGGGGCTGGTGTCGCGGTACGGCACCGCCATCTCCGCGAACGACATCCGGTTCGCGATCGAGCGCACCCGGCCGTGATCGTTGTAGGTCACCGCGTGCAGGGTCATGCCCTCGCGGTAGTTGAATCCCACCCGCAGCGACCAGTTCTGCCACTCGAGCTTGTTGCCTTCGAGCGTGAACGACGGTCCCTCCGGCTGGACGATGTCCAACGGCTTCAACGGCGGCCGGGTGCTCGCGTTGCGGATCCGTTCCGGGATGTGCCGGGGCACGTACTCGCCCATGACCTCGGGACGTTCGACGCTGAACGTGTCCTCGATCTCGAGCAGTTCCATCTTGTTGACGTCGATCACGCAGTGGAAACCGTTGACCGGGCCCGCATACGGGTTGGCGCCTTCCGCCGCCCGGACCCAGGTGTCCGACCAGCCGAGCCGGCGTCCCTTGTACTGCTCCGGGGTCACCGCGTCGCCGTACGTCCACACGTCCATGAACACCAGGCTCATGTCCGTGACCCCGCGCTTCGCGAGCGCCGCGATCACGTCCGGGTGCCCGCGGAGGAACGCGTCCGCCTCTTCCCATTCGTCCACCGTGAAATTCGCCTGGACGTCCGGGATGTGCGCCCAGGAGACCACGTTGTCTCCCGTGAGCGAGACGAGCGACTTGTAGGTGTCTCCGCTGCTGCGGTCGAAGCACACGACGACGGCCCGGCGGTCCGGGACGGTGCCCGACGTGTCGAACGCCGACACCTCGGCCTTGCCCGGCTCGGCCAGTTCGATCGACGCGAACCGCCAGCCGTCCCCGACCCCGTGTTCCCGGGCGAGGACGGCCGCGGCCTTCGCGAATTCGTCCGCCCCCAACGGGTCCAGAGGATGGAACGTGCCGGTGGTCGTCCGGGTCATGATGTCTCCTCTGGTCGTTGGGGCGGGGCACTTCGTGCTCGTGCGCCTTTTCGGTTGTGGTGGCTACCGAAAAGGCGCACGGGTCACACGAGCGAGCGCACGATCTGCTCGATGACGGTCAGGGCGTCGTCGAGCAGGTCGTCGCTGATCACCAGCGGCGGAAGCAGTCGGATGACGTTTCCGTACGTACCGCACGTCAGCAGAATGACACCTTGTTCGAGCGCATGTGCGGCAATCGCCTTCGTCAGTTCGGCATCCGGCTCGTCGGTGCCGGGCTTGACGAACTCCATCGCGAGCATCGCGCCGCGTCCGCGCACGTCACCGATGACGCCGACGTCGGCGGCCAGGGCCTTCAGCCGCGGCAGGGCCAGGTCGCCGATGTGCTGTGCGCGAGCGGGCAGGTCGAACTTCCGCATGCTGTCGATCGCGGCGAGCGCGGCGGCACACGCGACGGGGTTGCCGCCGTACGTGCCACCCAGTCCGCCGGGGTGCACCTTGTCGAGGAGCTCGGCGCGGCCCGTGATCGCGGACAGCGGCATGCCGCCCGCCATGCCCTTCGCCATCGTGATGATGTCCGGGACGATCTCCTCGTGCTCGCAGGCGAACCAGGCACCGGTGCGGGAGAACCCGGTCTGCACCTCGTCGGCGATGAACACGACGCCGTTGGCGCGGGCCCAGTTCACCAGGGTGGGGAGGAATCCCTCGGCGGGAACGATGAATCCGCCCTCGCCCTGGATCGGCTCGATGATGATCGCCGCGAGTGAATCGGCGCCGATCTGCTTCTCCATCTGGCTGATGGCGCGCTGGGCAGCCTGCTCGCCGGTCAGTCCGTCCTGGTCCCGGTAGGGGTAGGACATGGGGAGCCGGTACACCTCGGGCGCGAACGGACCGAAGTGAGCCTTGTACGGCATCGACTTGGCGGTGAGGGCCATCGTCAGGTTCGTGCGACCGTGGTAGGCGTGGTCGAACGCGACGACGGCGTCGCGGCCGGTGGCGAGGCGAGCAACCTTGATCGCGTTCTCCACCGCCTCCGCGCCCGAGTTGAACAGGACGGTGCGCTTCTCGTGATCGCCGGGGGTGAGGGCGGCGAGTTCCTCCGCGACGCGGACGTAGCCCTCGTACGGGGTGACCATGAAACAGGTGTGGGTGAAGTGCCCGACCTGCTCCCGAACCGCCTCGGCGACGGCCGGATCGGACGCGCCCACACTGGTGACCGCGATGCCCGAGCCGAGGTCGATCAGGGAGTTGCCGTCGACGTCGACGACCACACCACCGTCGGCATCCGCCGCGTACACGGGGACGCTGGAGCCGACGCCCGCGGCCACGGTGGCGCGGCGGCGTGCGGTGAGGGCCGCCGACTTCGGGCCGGGGAGCTCGGTGACCAGGGCGCGCTTCTGCGGCAGCCGGTACTGGATGTCGTTCATGATGGTGCAGTCCTCAGGGTCGTGACGTGGATGGGTGTGGGGTGGGGCGACGTCAGTCGTTGGAGCTCATGACGTGCTTGATGCGGGTGTAGTCCTCGACGCCGTAGCCGGAGAGGTCCTTGCCGTAGCCGGAGTACTTGAATCCGCCGTGCGGCATCTCGGCGACGAGCGGGATGTGGCAGTTGATCCAGACGGCGCCGAAATCGAGTGCGGCCGAGAGGCGTTGCGTGACGCCGTGATCGTTGGTCCACACACTCGACGCCAGACCGTACCGGACGTCGTTGGCGAGGGTGACGGCCTCCTTCTCGTCGGAGAAGCTCTGCACGGTGAGGATGGGACCGAACGTCTCCTCCTGCACGATGTCGTCGCGCTGGTCGACGCCGGTGATCACGGTGGGTTCGAAGAAGAATCCCTGCTCTCCCGAACGCTTTCCGCCGGTGACGATCTTGGCGGAGGTGGGGAGCGCGGCGATCTTGGAACTGACCGCGTCGAAGTGGTTGACGTTGTTGAGCGGGCCGTAGAACGTGTCCGGGTCGTCCGGCAGGCCGGGCTTGAGCGTCTCGGCCTTGCGGACGAGGGCGTCGACGAGCTGGTCGTGGATGGACTCGTGGACGAGGACGCGGGTGGCGGCGGTGCAGTCCTGGCCGCCGTTGAAGAAGGCGGCCTCGGCGATGCCGCTCGCGGTCTTCTCGATGTCGACGTCACCGAAGACGATGGCAGGAGCCTTGCCGCCCAGTTCGAGGTGGGCGCGCTTGAGCTGGCGTGCGGCGGAGACGGCGACGGCGATGCCGGCCCGCACGGATCCGGTGATCGACACCAGTCCGAGGGCCGGGTTCTCCACGAGGGTGGCACCGGTCTCACCATTGCCGAGGACGACGTTGAAGACGCCGTCCGGCAGGATCCCCTTGGTCAGCCGGGCCAGGACGAGCGTGCTGTTCGGGGTGGTGTCGCTGGGCTTGAGCACGATCGTGTTGCCTGCCGCGAGCGCGGGGCCGATCTTCCACAGCGCCATCATGAACGGGTAGTTCCACGGGGTGACCTGACCGACGACACCGATCGGCTCGCGGCGCACGTAGGACGTGAAGCCGTCCATGTACTCGCCGGCGGCCTTGCCTTCGAGCATCCGGGCCGCGCCCGCGAAGAAGCGGAGCTGGTCGGCGCCCACCTTGATCTCTTCGTCGGCGATGACCTGCTTGGGCTGCCCGGTGTTGCGGCACTCCGCCTCGACGAGTTCGTCGCTGTGCGCCTCGATCGCATCGGCGAGCTTCAGCAACGCGGTCTGCCGCACGCTCGGAGTGGTCTTGCCCCACGAGACGAAGGCCCGCTCGGCTGCCTCGACGGCCGCGTCCACATCGGCCTTGGTGGAGACGGGCGCACGCCCGACGACGCTCTCGTCCACGGGGTTGATCAAGTCCAGCGTCTCCGTCGCGGATGAGGCGACGAACTCACCGTTGATGTAGTTCTCGAGTACGTCGATCGACATCGGTACCGGTTCCTCTCGTGGGGTCGAAACTCGTGGGTCGGAACGAACCGTCGGTCGAACAGTCCGACCGGGGCCCGGAGTTGCAGAACATCTGAAAACAAGTGTGCGCTGCCTCACAAGCCAGGGGCAGCTGACAAAATGGTGAAAGACGCGCCCCCCGCCGCGCCGAGTTGTCCAATCCGGAGTCACCCGTGCGAGCAGGTGTGGCCTGCCGCGCCGGAGCCGGCGAACGGCACGTCCGGGCGGATGCTCCCGGACGCGGCGTCGTGCACGATCGCGCCGCCGACGAGGGTGAGGTCGGCCCTCTGGTCCAGCAGTTGCGCGGGCTCGAGCGTGTAGAGGTCCGCCGACCAGACGACCAGGTCGGCGCGGGCACCCGGACGGATCACTCCGAGCTCGTCCTCGGCGTGCCACGCCCACGCGCCGCCACGGGTGTACGCCCGCAACGCCGAATCCAGGTCCATCCGTTCGCTCGGAGTCCAGTCGGTGCGGCCGTCCAGACCCGAGCGGGTGAGCGCGGAGTACAGGCCGACGAGCGGATCCATCTCCCCGACCTGCCAGTCGCTGGAGAACGCCAGCGCCGCCCCCGACTCGGCGAGCGAACGGAATCGCCACGCCCGGTCCCACCGGTCCTCGCCGACGTTTTCCATCCACGTTCCCGCGACGAGGTCGGGAGAGCAGTGCCGCGGCTGCATCGCCGCGACGACGCCGAGCTCCCAGAACCGGGGAAGATCCTCGGGATGGAGGCATTCGACGTGGACGATGCCGTGCCGTCGGTCGGCCGTGCCGTTCGCGCGGCCGGCGTGCTCGATGGAGTCGAGCGCCAGCCGGATACCCCAGTCGCCGGTGGCGTGGGTGTGCGTCTGGAAGCCGAGGCGGTCGAGTTCGGTGAGCATCGCGGTGAACTCCTGCGGCGGCAGGCTGGGCGCTCCGCGGTGCCCGGGCCGGTTCGCGTAGTCGGACAGCATGGCCGCGGTGTGCGGTTCGATCACGTCGTCGGCGTACAGCTTCACCGGTCCGAGCCGGAGCATGTCGTCGACGGGCGCGCCGTCGACGGCCTCCCGCAGGTCCCGGCGGAACGCGGCGTCGGCGCCGACCGGGTGGAACAGGGCGGTGATCACCCGCGAGTTCATCCGCCCCTCGGCGCGCGCCCGGTACATCAGATCGAGTTCGGCCAGCGGGACCTGCGGTTCGACGACGGTGGTGATACCGCACGCGGTCGCCATCTCCAGGCTGGAGGTGATGCGCCGGTACCGGCGGTCGGGGGAGTACATCGGGATGTCGCGTTGCAGCCCGGCCAGGCCCGCCCGCGTCATCGCGCTGGTGTAGAAGTCCGTGACCCAGCCGGTGGGGGTGCCGTCGTCGTCGAATTCCGGCCGTCCCCAGGGGATCTGGGTGCCACGGTCGATTCCGAGGACCCGCAGGGCGGCGTCGTTCAGCCACACCGAGTGCTGGTCGTAGGTGGTGATGAACACCGGACGGTCCGTGAGGCCGCGCAGGTCGGCAGCGTTCGGGCGGCGCCCGGTCACCACGGAGTAGACGGCGTTCTCGGCGCAGATCCAGTCGAGGTCGGGGCGGGCGGCCGCGTGCGCGCCGATCCGTCGCCGGACCTCGGTGAGGTCGTGTGCGCCTTCGAGGCTCGCGGCGTCGGGATCGAATCCGAGGAGCAGGTGGTTGTGGCTGTCGATGATGCCCGGGGTGAGCAGCCGGCCTCGCAGGTCGATGGTGCGCCGCGCGGCGGGCGCGTCCCCGGTGGTCCCGACGTACCGGATCCGGTCGTCCGCGATGCCGACGGCCTCGGCCCAGGCGGTGGTGTCGAACGTGCGCACGACACCGTTGGTCAGAAGCAGGTCGAGCATCAGCAGTTCTCCTCGGGGGCGGCGTTCAGCAACAGCAGGTGGGTGTTCTTGCGCGGTCGCAGGTACAGGGCGAAGTAGACGAAGCCGGCGGCGACGAGCCCGAGGGAGATGCCGAGGCTGAGCCACTGCTCGGGGTCGAGCAGCGTGACGACGAAGACGAGGCCGAGTGCGGCGATGCAGATTCCCGGGGCCAGCGGCCACAACGGCATGCGGTAGCCGGTTCGGGTTTCTCCGCCGCGGCGGTGGTTGATCGCGGCCAGCGCGATGAACAGGTAGGTAAACGTCAGGGTCGACCCGGTGGCGGTGAGCAGGACGTCCAGCGGGACGAAGCACGCGGCGAATGCGATGGCCCCCATCACGACGGTGGCGAGGACGGGGACGCGGCCCTTGGTGCTGACGGTCTGCAGCGGCGCGGCGACGGTCTCGGGGAGCGCGCGATCGCGAGCGGCGGCGTAGAGAAGCCGGCCCGCCTGCAGCGTGATCGCGATGATCGCGTTGATCACGGCGAGGGCGATCGAGAGCAGGACCACCATGGCGACGGCGTGACCGGCGCGTTCGGTGAGGAATGCCTCGACGGGGAGGCTGGAACCGAAGAGTTCGGTCTGCGAGCTCGCGCCCACCAGGATCGCGATGAGCGGGACGAGTTCGGTGGCGACGGTGATGACGGCGCTCCAGATCACGGCCTTCGCGATCGAGCGGGCGGCGTTCTTGGTCTCCTCGGCGAAGTACACGGCTCCGCCGTACCCGTTGTACGCGAAGATTCCCTGGGTGACGGCCAGCATCAGTCCGGAGATCGCCAGTGGCGCGAGGGTGCCGGTGCCGGGGTCGAGAACTTCCGGGCTGAGAAGGCTGGTCAATGGCCGTTCCATGTGGACGAAACCGAGGACGGTGAGCAGTGCCAGCGCCGCCATCTCGACGCCGAGGAAGACCCCGGTGAGCCACGCGTTCGTGCGGATGTCGAAACACGCGGTCACGGTGGTGATCACGACCACGACGAGCGCGGTCTGCTGCGGGGACAGGCCGTGGATCGCGACACCCAGGTAGTCGGCGACCCCGAGGGCGAAGACGGCGATGATCAGCGGCAGGGAGATGAGACTGATGAAGAACGTCGCGACGCCGAAGGCCGGACCGAGTGCCCGCGACACGAGCGAGTAGTCGCCGCCGGCAACGGGATACGCGGAGGCGAGTTCGGCGTAGCAGAAGGCGATCAGGATGCTGACGATGCCGGCGATGAGGAACGCCCAGAACACGCCGGTGCCGAACAGCGCGAGTGCCGAGCCGCCGAGGATGAAGACGCTCGACGCCGGCGAGATCGACGACAGGGTGATCAGGATGTTTCCGCCGACGCCGATGCTCCGGGAGAGCGAGGCCTCGTAGGTGCCGGGTGCGGGCGGGGGAGTGGCGGTGGGCGGCCGGGCGGTCTGGTCCATGAGCTGTCCGTTCGGGGGAGGGGACGAGGGCGGAGGAGTTTTTTGACGGTTCCGTCAAACAACTGGGCCGAGTGTCACAGATCACGTCGGCTAGTGTCAACGGCATGGCGCGTCCGAACACTCAGAAGCAGCGGCGTTCCGAGCTCATCGAGGCGACGCTGCAGGCGGGATCCGCGCACGGGCTCAGGTCGCTGTCCCTGACGGATGTGGCGAAGCGTGCGGGCCTGACGCGCGGCGCGCTGCTCTACTATTTCGACGATCTGGATTCGCTTCTCGTCGAGGCCCACCGAGCGGGAACCGAACGCTACTGCGATCTGCGCGACGAGGCGGTGGCCGCGCAGTCGTCGTACGCCGCCAAGCTGCGGACGGCCATCGACGCCGGGCTGCCGAGCGGTCCCGACGACACCCTGATGCGGTTGCTCTACGAATTCGATTTCATGACAGGCACTTCGGAGCTGCACGACGAACTGGTCCAGAAGATGTACCTGCGGCAGCTCGCGACGTATCGCGCCATCCTCGGCGACGGGCACGCGTCGGGGGAGTTCGCCGTGCGCGGCGACATCGACCAGGCGGCAATGAATCTGGTGGCCCTCGAGGATGCGTACGGTCTGCACATCGTCGGCGGAAACAGTCTCATCAGCGTCGATGCCGCGCGGACGGCGATGCTGGGGTTCTGCGAGCAGATCGGCTGCGGCGTCACGGAAGACGCCGCAGCCGAACGGGACTGACCGGGAGGCTACACGGGGTGGCTGCCTGCCACCTCCGCCTCGTGGCGCACCGAGCCGGCCACCACGGTCAGCTGCACCCGTGCGGTGAGGAGGGAATCGGCGCCGGCGGTGAACGGATCCCCGTCGAGGACCAGGAAGTCGGCGGCCTTGCCCGCGACGAGTTGACCGGTGAGGTCGTCCCAGCGGCACGAGTAGGCGGCGTCGCGGGTGGCGTGCGCGAGCGCGTCCGCCATCGGCAGTGCGTACTCGGGCAGGTTGGGCGCGAGCGCCGGATCGATCGCGGACTTGCGCGTCGTCGCGATGTACATGTTGGGCAGCGGGGGATGCGGCGCCGTGGGGGCGTCGGACCCCAGCGCGAGGACGGCGCCCGCGGCGGTCATCTCGGGCCACGGGAACGCCCGCTCGACCCGATGGTCGCCCAGCATCGCCCGCCAGTTGTCCTGGATCGCCGGGTCGGCGTGAACCGGCTGCATCGACGCGACGATGCCGAGGCGCGCAAGCCGCTGCACGTTGTCCTTCGTGATCGTCTCGAGGTGCTCCATCCGGTGCCGACGTGGGCGAGTCCCGTTGGCGGCGATCGCCTGTTCGAGCGCGGCGAGCGCGATCTCCGACGCCTCGTCGCCGATGGCGTGCAGGGCCACCTGCAGGCCGGCGGCATCCGCCGCGACGACCACCGGTGCCAGCGAGGCGAGGTCCCAGATCGGTTCGGCGTTCGTGCCGTCCGAGTACGGTTCCTTCATCGCCGCGGTGCAACTGTCGATGACGCCGTCGATGATGATCTTGATCCCGGCCATCCGCAGCCATGGACCCTGCAGGCGACGGGCGTGTTCCACCGCCTCGTGCACCTGGCGGACGTTCTCCTCGTCCGAATCGGTTCGTTCGATCAGCCAGTGCCCGGCCACCCGGAGCGGCAGCGTGCCTCCGCCGTCGGCCAGTGCGCGTTCGAGCGCCTCGACCTCGTCCGCGCCGAGCGCCATGTCGACCGCCCCGGTGACGCCGTCCGCGAGATACTGCTCGAACGCCGCCGCGAGGGCGATGTCCCGCTCGGTGTCGCTGACCAACTTCGCGAGCGCCGGCCACACGATCTGGGTCACCGCCGTCTCGTAGAGCATGCCGGTGGCCTCGCCGGTGACGGGATCGCGCTCGATCCGGCCGCCGATCGGGTCGGGGGTGTCCGCGTCGATGCCGAGTTCGCGGAGCGCGGCCGTGTTCACCCACGCCGAGTGCACATCGTTGGAATCGAGGTACACGGGGCGGTCGGCCTCGGCCGTGTCGATCATCTGCCGCGTCGGCGGGTGCCCGTCGAGTGCGGGGAACAGCCAGCTGCGGCCCAGGAGCCGGGGTGCGTCCGGGTTCTCGGCGGCGAATCGGCGGATGCGGTTCTGGATGTCGTTCAGGTCGGCGGCGCTCTGCAGGTCCACCTTCTGGAGGGCCTGGCCCATCATCAGCAGGTGGGTGTGGGCGTCGATGAAGCCGGGCAGGACGAAGGTCCCGCCGAGTTCGACGACGCGGGCGTCGCCGGACAGCGTGTCGGCGGTCGCGGTGTCGCCGACGTACGTGAGGCGATCGCCCTGGACGATCATCGATTCGGCCCAGGCGGGTTCGGCTGCGGTGAAGATCCGGCCGCCGCGGTAGTGGGTCGTCGTGTCGGTGTTCATGGTGCTCTCTCTTTCCGTCAGACGACGACCGAGGTGGTGTACCGGGCAGTGGGATCCTGTCCGGGTAATGCGGCAGCCTGCTCGGTGCGGGTGGACAGGCGGGCGATCGCGACGATCGGCACGAGCAGGGCGAGGCTGATGCCCGCCAGGACGAAGCCGAACGCGACATAGCCGACTGCGCCGGTCACGAGGGTGCCGAAGAGCGGGGCGAACGCGGACCCCACCAGATACGTTCCGAGGAGTGGGGCGGACCAGCGGCCGGACGAGTCCAGCGCGGCCGCGATGGCCACCACGTAGATGAAGGCCGCGGCGTAGACCGTGTTCCAGGCGATGATGAGCACCAGATACGTCGTCGAATCGGTGGCCAGGCACGAGCCCAGTTTGAGGGCGGAGCCGAGCACGAGGAGGACGGCGGTGGGGACGGTGCGTCCGAGGCGGGAACCGAGTGCGGTCAGGACGAGGGCGGCGCCGATGCCGCCCGCGGTGGAGAGGCTGAGGGCCAGACCCATCTGCTGTTCCGTTAGGGCGGCGTGTTCGGCGCCCATGATGCCGGACACCGCCCACAGCGAGTCCTCGCCGATCGCCCAGATCGCGAAGGCCACGAGCAGGGTGAAGCCGGCGACGGCCAGTTTCTTCTCGGTGACGCCCTCGGGCAACGGGGTTCGGGTGTGCGCGGTGTTCGCGTCGTCGTCCTCGACCGCGGGGGCCGACGGCAACCAGGTGATCGTGAACACCGTCGCCAGCGCCAGCACCGCGACGATCCCGAAGGCGTTGGTCATGTGCAGGCCGAGGATCGGGATCAGTGCCAGGACCCCGGTGACCGCGGTGCGGTTGACGAGCCCGTTGATCCCGGACACCCGGTTCGGATTGTTCAGCGCGGCCAGGGCCGCCCCGCCGACCGCGACCGCGCCACCGGCACCGATCCCGCCGACGATGATCGCGACGCACGCGATGGGCGCCGAGTGGACGGTGGCGGCGACCGCGAATCCCGCGGCCATCACGACGAGGCTGACGCGGCCGAGCAGGTGGCGGGAGCGACCCGCCGCCCACCGGGTGGTCGCGAGGCAGACGAGCGCGGTGGCCAGCAGGGAGCCGGTGAGGACGGCACCGGCGACGGTCTGGGTGATCCCGAGATCGTCGACCATCGCGATGATCATGAGCGGGATCAGATTGGCCGTGATGTAGCCGACGACGAAGACGCTGAACGTCGCGATACCGCGGCCGAGTGTCAGTGGGACGCGGACGGCGGCGGTCACGTGGGATTCCTGGGGTGGGTCAACGACAACTCCGTGTCTCGGGTGGCGGCCCGCGTGAGACGTGGGTCACTTAGCGAATGGGATTCGTTAAGTATGCGGAGGGCGCGTCCCTAACGCAAGGGGTCAAACGAACTCAATTCGTTAATGTTGGGGTTTCGGCGTGGCCCGAGGTCGACGTCTGACACAATGGAGTAGTCGTCCGGGCTCTGCTGGCCAACTTGTCCAGCGCTATCCCGATCCCGACCGGTCAGGGTGGCACGGACCCGACCGCAACTGCGCAGGAGCCGACATGACCGTTCCCGTTCGCTGGATGTTGTCCCAGCCGGACCTGGCTCTCGAGTTGAAGGGTGGCGCCGCCGGTCTCGGCAACGAGATCACGTTCGCCCACACCACCGAGCTGCAAGACCCCTTCCGGTGGCTCTCCGGCGGAGAATTGCTCCTCACCACCGGCATCCGGCTTCCACTGACCGCCGCCGACCGGGCCCGATACCTGCGCGGCCTCGGTGAAGTCGGTGTGGCGGCGGTCGGGTTCGGCACCGGGCTCTCGCATCCGGAGGTGCCCGAGGACCTGGTGTCCGTCGCCGACGAGATCGGGCTGCCGCTACTCGAGGTGCCCTTGCCGACCCCGTTCGCGGCCGTCGTCAAGCGGGTCATGAACCGACTCGCGGAGCAGGAGTACGAGGCGGTGCTGCGCGCGTCCCGGGCGCAACCGCGGATGACCCGCGCCGTCATCCAGGGCGGCACCGGCGCCACCGTGCGCGAGCTGGCCGTCGCCACGTCGGCCACCGTCCTGCTCCTCGACCTGTCCGGCCGGGTGCTGGAGTCCCATCCGGCGCAGCCCGCGGAGGACGTGCTCGGGGAACTGCGGGAAGTGCTGGAGGCGGGCACCGGCGGGGCGTCGAGCAGCGTGTCCCTGGCACGGTCGGGCGCCTCGATCACGGTGCAGCAGATCAGCGTCGGCAGCACACCGCACGGACACCTCGCCGTGATCAGCCCCACCTCGCTCAGCCACGTCGACCAGATCCTGCTCGGTCACGCGAACTCGTTGCTCGCGTTGGATTTCGAGAAGCCGGTGCGGCTCCGGACCGCGCAGAACCGGCTCAACTCGCACGCCCTCGGCCTGCTGCTCACCGAGGACCGCGACCTCGCGCCCGCCTGGTCGCAGATCCGGCACGCCGCGGACGCGGACGGGATGGTCCGCGGACTCACGGTCGTGGCCGAGACACCGGCACTCGCGGAACGGGTGGAGTCGGCGGTCGCGGTCGCCATGAACAAGGCTGGACGGCAACTCTTCTCGCGCCGTCACGGCACCCGGGTCACCGTTCTGCTGCGGGGCACCGACGACGTGGACTTCGCACGGGCGATGCTGCGCGGACTGTCCGCGCCGGCGCGGAAGGCGATCCGTGCGGGGCTGAGCGGGAAGCGGGAGGTCGCCGGTCTGGTGGCGGCCATCGAACAGTCCCAGCTCGCTGCGTCGGCCGCCGAGGCGGGGGCCGAGCCGTTGGAGTTCGCGGCGCTGACCGGTAGCGCGCTGCTCGCCTTCAGCTCGACGCGGGCGGTGCTGAACTCCCTGGCGGACACGATGATCGCGCCGATCGACGATTACGACCGCACCAACGGCACCGAACTGCTGGGATCGCTGCGGGCATTCCTCGAGGCGAACGGGCACTGGGAGTCGGCGGCCGCGGCGATGGGCGTGCACCGGCACACCCTGCGCAGCCGCATGGCGCGGATCGAATCGTTGATCGACTGCCGGCTGGACGTGGCCCGGGTGCGCGCCGAACTGCTGCTCGCGATCATCGCCCGGCAGTCGTGACTGCCGGGCGATGATCGGACGGGACTACTTTCCGAGGCGGGCGGCGATGTCCGCGGCGGTGCGCTGACCCATCCGCACGGCGCCGTCCACGTGCTGGTAGCCCTCGGCGGCGATGTCCGAGCAGGAGAAGTGGAACGGTCCGACCGGCGTCCGCGTGTCCTTGCCGTACCGGTGCAGGCCACCGAGGTCGAAGCTCGCGGCGTACGCGCCCCGGGTCCATTCCTCCGAGCCCCAGTCGGACTCGTAGTAGACGACCGGCTCGGCGGCCTTCGGGCCGAGGTAGCGGGCGAGCGAACCGAGGATGGTGGCCCGGCGCTCCTTTTCGCTCAGTTCGAACATGGCGTCGGCCTTCTCGTCCGACACGAACGCAACGAGGGTGCCGCGGGCGTCCTCGTGGTTGGTGTTGTCGTACACCTCCTGGACGACCTCGGACGCGCCGAATCCGGTGCCTGCGAGACCGTCTTCACGCCAGAACGGGGTCTCGTACACGGCGTGCACCTTGATGACGAGTCCCAGCGACTGGTGCTGGTGCATCTGGTGCTGGCGGCGCGGCAGCGGCGGGTCGTAGGAGATGCGGGAGTACAGGTTCGGCGGGACGGCGAGCACGACGCGGGATGCTTCCACGCGAATGTCCCCGTCCGCCAGCACGACTGCGCCGTCCTCGCCCCACTGGACGGTGCGCACGGGCGCGTTCAGGAAGACGTCGTCGCCGAGGGCGGCCGCCATCCGGATCGACACCTGCTGCATGCCGCCGATGACGCGCTTGTCGAGGATGAAGTCCTCGTCCACCAGATGCGAGAACGATCCGGCGGACGCGGCCATGAGCACCGCCTGCAGCGCCGAGAACGAGTGCGCGGGCTTGGTCAGCATGCCGCCTGCGATGAACAGGCCGATGTTGTCCCGGGCCTCGGCGTCGTCGGACTGCTCGATCAGCCAGTGCTTGAACGAGATCGTGTCCAGTTCGCGGGCCAGCGGGTGCGCCCACGGCTCCTCGGCCCCGACCTGCGCGGCCAGGTCGTCGAGGATCTGGATCAGCCGGTCCATCTCCTTGCGGGTCGTCTCGTCGACGGGGAAGGATTCGCCGGTGTAGCGGGTGCGTTCGCCGGCGGCGGAGATGTAGACGGACTCACCCTCGCGGTACCGGTCGAACGTCTCGAGGCCGAGTTCGTCGAGCAGGGAGATGAGCGTCGTCTGGTCGGGGGAGACCCACTGGCCGCCGATCTCCAGCATCGCGCCGTCGATGGTGTCGGTCCAGGTCCGACCTCCGACGCGGTCGCGCGCCTCCAGGACCGCGACGGACAGCCCCGCCTTGCGCAGCGCGGTGGCTGCGGCCAGGCCGGACGGGCCGGCGCCGACGATGGCGACATCACGTTGGAGAGTAGGCACTTTCGAGCTCCTTTGGTTGAAGTGCTGACGGGTCGTGAAAGGTGGTTCGGTTAGCAGCGGGTCAGCGCGAGCGACAGTTCGGCGTCGATGACGCAGATGCTCGAGTTGTCCACGCGGTCGTGGCTCCGCAGCTCGCCGAGCATCTGTGCAAGGCGGTCCGCGGCGGTGGTGTGTTCGGTCAGCCAGTCGGCGACGGCATCGGCGGCGGACGTCGCGGGCGAGGCGTCGCGCAGCACCAGTCCGATCAGGCCGTGCCAGTGCTCCTGCAGGTTGTCGACGAGGACGGCACCCGCCATCGCCTCCCAGTAGGCGGTCCCGGTCTCGCCGACGGAGAACCGTTCCGACAGCCAGTCGAGGCCCACCACGCGGCCGAATTCGCGGTACGTCTCGGCGACCTGGGTGATCGGCAGGTCGAGCGACTGCGCTGTGGTCTCCAGGGCGAAGCCCTGCGCCAGGATCCGGAGCGTGCCCAGGTCCTGGGCGGGGGCGCCGGTGAGCCGGGGCAGTGCGGCGGCGAGTTCCTGGACCGGCTTCGCGAACCGCTCGATCAACTGCTGCGCATCCGTGCCCGCGGTGCGATGCCTCAGCAGCCACGACGTGGTGCGCTCGATCAGGTCCTGGATGCCGAAGTGCAGGTTCAGCCGGGTCCGGTGGGACGCGCCGGGCAGGGTGAGGACCTCGTTCCACAGGCGGTCGATGTCGAACACCTGCCGCACCACCGCGTACGCGACGGTGATCTCGGGGGTGCCGACGCCGAGCCGCTCCTCCAGACGGTGGATCAGGCCCGGTCCGACACGGTCGATCATGTCGCCGGCCACGATCACGGCCACGATTTCCCGGGCGAGCCGGTGACCGCTGATCTGCTGGGGAACGCGTTCGCGGATGGACGCCGGGAAGTAGTCGGCGAGTACACCGTCGAACACGGCGTCGTCGAGCACGGGGGAGGCGAGCAGTTCGGTGACGACGAGGTTCTTCGACTGTGCGAGCAGAACCGCGATCTCCGGCCGGACCAGGCCCTGGCCGGCGCGGTGCCGCGCCGACAGTTCCGCCGCCGACGGCAGGACCTCCGCGGCCCGGCTGATTCCGGCGTCCCGTTCGAGGTTCTCGATCAGCCGCTCGTGGCGTCCGAGCAGGAACGGTGCGTGGACCTCGGCGAGGCTGATGGCGAGGGTCTGGGAGGCGGCGTCGGCGAGCACCGATTCGCCGATCTCGTCCTGGACGCGGGCGAGGAGCGTGTTCCGTTCCGCCGCGGGGAGTTCGCCTGCCGCAACGGCCGCGTCCAGCGCGACCTTCAGATTCACTTCCCGATCAGACGTGGCGACCCCGGTGGCGTTGTCGATGAAGTCGGCGTTGATCCGGCCGCCGTTCAGCGCGTACTCGATGCGGGCGCGCTGCGTGAGGCCGAGGTTGCCGCCCTCGCCGATCACTGCCGCGCGCACAGTGCTCGCCTCCACCCGGACGGCGTCGTTGGCCGGGTCGGCGGCGTCGGCGTGCCCCTCGGTCGATGCCTTGACGTACGTGCCGATTCCGCCGTTCCACAGCAGGTCCACGTCCGCGGTCAGCAGTGCCTTCACCACCTCGTGCGGGGGGAGTTCGGTGGCGGTGACGCCGAGGCGTTCACGCACCTGCGGCGACAGCGGGATCTTCTTCGCCGTCCGCGGCCACACGCCGCCGCCCGCCGAGACGAGGCTCCGGTCGTAGTCGTCCCAGCTGCTGCCGGGCACGGACGCGAGGCGCTCGCGCTCGCGGTAGGACGCCTCGGAATCCGGTTCGGGATCGAGGAAGATGTGCCGGTGGTCGAACGCGCCGACCAGCCGGATGGCGCGGCTGAGCAGCATGCCGTTGCCGAACACGTCGCCGGACATGTCGCCGATGCCGACCACTGTGAACGCGTCGGTGTCGACGTTCTTGCCCATCTCGGCGAAATGCCTGCGGACGGAAACCCATCCGCCGCGCGCCGTGATGCCCATCGCCTTGTGGTCGTAGCCGGCGGAGCCGCCGGACGCGAACGCGTCGCCGAGCCAGAAGCCGCGACGCGTCGCGATGCTGTTGGCCAGGTCGGAGAATCGGGCCGTGCCCTTGTCCGCGGCCACCACCAGATACGGGTCGGCGTCGTCGTAGATCACCGTGTCGCGGGGGTGGACCACCTCGCCGTCGACGATGTCGTCGGTGACGTCGAGCAGCCCGTCGATGAAGCTCGTGTACGCCGAACGGACCGCGTCGGGCGTCGTCTCGGTGCGCACCACGAACGCGCCCTTCGCGCCCATCGGAACGATCAGCGAGTTCTTCACGTGCTGCGTCTTCATCAGACCGAGAACCTCGGTGCGGAAGTCGTCCGTGCGGTCCGACCACCGCAAGCCGCCGCGCGAGACCGGACCGCTGCGGACGTGGCTGCCCTCGACGATCGGTGAGTGCACGAAGATCTCGCGGTAGGGGGTCACGGCCGCGGACAGCGACAACAGCGACGGGTCGATCTTGAACGCCGCGGGGGCGGCGCTGATCGTCCGGTCGTGCTGGAACCAGTTGGTGCGCAGCACGGCCGACGTGAACGACAGCAGGCCGCGGAGCAGACGGTCCTCGTCCAGTGTCGCGGTGCGGTCGATCGCGTCGAGCAGAACACGCTCCGCGTCCGCGACGGCGCTGTCACGGTCGGGGCCGGTGACGGTGGGATCGAAACGGGCAGTGAACAGGTCGCGGAATCCGCGCACGAAGTCGCTGTGCCGCAACAGGGTCGCGACGATGTTGGGCTCCGACAGTCCCAGCCCCACCTGACGGAGGTAGCGGCAGGCCGCCCGGACCAGGACGGCGTCCGTCCACGTCAGGTTCGCCGCGGCGACGAGCCGGGTGAATCCGTCGACCTCCAGATGTCCGGCGGCCGCGGCCTCGAACGCGTCGGACAGCAGGCCCGGAGTTTCGGCGTCCCAGGCGAAGTCGCCGGTGCTGAAGTCGAACCGGTGAAGCAGCGGGCTGCCGGGCTCGCCCGCCGGCAGCTGTTCGTGGGACGCGACCCGCAACCCGAGGTCCGCGAACAGCGCGACCAACTCGGCGAGCAGCGGGGTGCCCTGCGGCCAGACCATGACGGCGGCCGGCTCGGGCAGTGCATCCGCGGTGTCGACGAATCGCAGCCGCGGAGTGGTCCCTCCGGACGCCAGGACCGCGCTCGACACGGCGGCCTCGTCCTGGCGTGGACGGGGTGTGTCGGTCGTGCTCGGAATGACACCGGAATAGCTCATCGTGTGGCTCCTGACCCCTGATCTGGCAAACGCGTGACTCGGGAACCAGTGTGTCGAGAAGAGACGCACGCCACATCCGACGAAGTGGAGCGTCGTACGGCGACGGACGCGACGTTTCGGAGCTGTGAGTACTTATTAACCGCGGGCGGTCAATAAGTACTCACAGCTCGCCAGGTGGAGACCGCTGCGGTGCCGAGCAGCCCGCCGGTGATCACGAAGATCGACGACGTGCCCGCGACCCCCGCCGCGGCGCCTGCGGCCAGCGGAATCAGTACCTGCCCGAGCCGGTTGCCGGTCAGGCGCAGCGACAACGCGGCGGCCCGGTTGGCGGCGGTGACGAGCCCGGCCACCCACGTCATCGTCAGTGGTTGACCGATGCCCCAGAAGAATCCGGCCACGACGAGGAGCAGCGCCATCCCGACCGGGTCGGGCACGAACGGCAGCAGGGCGGTGGGCAGCGCCGAGCACAGCGTGGCGGAGATCAGCAGTTTCTGCCGCGGCACGCGGGTGAGCAGCCACGGCAGGAACGCGCGCGACACGATCGACGCTGCGGTCCGCGCGGTGAGCAGCAACGACACCAGCAGAACGCTGAAACCGAACTCGTGCCCGAGGACGGGGAGGTACGCGACGACGACGTCGACCGACGCCAGCACGATCAGACTGCTGAACACGGCCGGCCGCATCCCCGTCGTCGAGATCATGCTGAACACGGACTGCCGCGAGCCCTCAGGCGCCGACTCCGCCGACTGAGGGCGTTCGCGTATCGGCCAGGCGAACGGGATCGCGGCCAGCGACACCACACCCATCACCGTCAACGCCAGAGTGGTTTCGACGACGCCGCCGCCGTCCGCGCTTCCCGCCGCCGCGATCACTCCGACCAGCGGAACACCGACGGCCTGGCCGATCGAGACGCCGAGTGTCAATCCGGCGAAACCCCGATCCAGCTCACCGGGCGGGGAGAGGAGCGTGATGAATCCCTGCCCGGCGACGGTCACGAGGATCTGGCCGAACCCGAGGACGACATTGCCGAGCGCGAGGACGATCAGGTCGCCGCTCGCCGCGATCACCAGGACACCCAGTGCGGTCAGCAGCACACCGGTCCGTAGGACCGCGGCGGCGTGCCGCCGGTCCACGGCGCGTCCGATCCGGACCGCGACGAGCAGCGGTGCCAGTGAGAACAGGGCTGTGACGATGCCGATCGTGACGGCGTCGCCGCCGAGCCCGAGGACGCGGTAGGAGACGAGGACGCGGACAGCGTGATAGACGGCCTGGAGGAGAGCAGTGGCAATGCAGACATTGAGGAACCAGTGCTTCACCGGGTTATCCGTTGATCACCTGGCGATTGCCGAGCGGCCCTTGCAACTGGACTTCGAGGGTGCCGAACACGGCGACGAGAATGCACATCTTGTCGGCGGCCTCCGGGAGGGTGCCGGTGCGCAGCGAGATCGTGACGGTGGTGTCGCTCTCGGTGACCGTCGCGTCGGCGCCGTAACACTCCGGGGTTCCGGTGACGAAGTGGATCGCCACCTTGTTGCCGTCCGCGCGGGACCACGACTCGAACGGGGTCGGATTCGCCCGGACGATGTCGGGGCGCGACTCGAAGACCGTGCCGAACTCGTCGCCGGGCACTTCGGAGGGAATGGGCATCCCCGACGACGGATTGGTCGGGCTGGGATCCACTGCGGACGCGATCTCCGGGGGAATCGTCGGTTCGTCGGTGCTCGAACCGGACCCGCATCCGGCGAGGGCGAGGCAGGCCAGCACTGCGAGGGCGATTACGCGCATATGCCACGGTAACCTCATCCCGCGAGCAGGCCGGAGACCAGCGCAATCCCCGGAATCGCAGCCAAAGTGGTGACGAAGGCCGTGTCTCGCGCCATGACCGTTCCCACCCCGTACCGGCTGGCGTAGACGAAGACGTTCTGTGCCGTCGGCAGCGTCGCTACCACCACGATGGCGAACAGTTCGTGGCCGTCGAGCCCGAGCAGATAGCGCGCCATCAGGTAGGCCAGCACCGGTTGCACGATTATCTTGAGCACCGACGCCAGCGCGACGTCGCGTCGCGGGCTCGTCCCCTTCTCCAGCACCCGCACCCCGTACAGCGAGATGCCGAATGCGAGCAACGCACCCGGCACCGACGCGCCACCTATGAGCCGGAACGGCTGCATCAGGGCTTCCGGGGGTGCCCAGCCGAGGAGTGCGATCAGCAGTCCCGCGGCGCCCGCCACGACGATCGGGTTCTTGAACGGCGCGGTGATCGTGTCGAGTCGCGATGCGCCGCGCCGGAGCGTGGTGACGTCGAGGATGGTGAGGGCGATGGGGGAGTACGCGATGATCTGGAACAGCAGCAGCGGCGCCACGAACGACGCGTCGCCCAGCACGAACACTGCGATGGGGATGCCGAGATTCGCGGAGTTCACGTACGACGCCGACAGTGCGCCGATTGTCAGTTCCGGAAGGGACCTGCGTAGCCAGACTCTCGCGACGACCATGTACAGTGCGCCGACCGTCAATGCAGTGGCAGCCGCGACGGCCAGAGTGGGCGAGAAGATGACGGAGAGGTCGGACGATGCGAGCGAGTCGAACAGCAGCGCCGGTGTGGCGACGAAGAACACCAGCCTGCCCAGGACGGATTCGCCCTCCGCGCCCAGCGTCCCGCGACGGCCGAGCAGGTAGCCGATGGCGATGATGACGAATATGACGGTGAATCCCGCAACCACTCCCGACACGCTGCGGGGCACCTCCTCGACGGGTCAGCCTCCTGTCGGCAAACCTTCCGAAGTCTAGTGCTCGGCGTTCGGGTGGGTCACAATAGCGTCTACGTAGATCTCATTACTTGCCACTGGTGTGGCGGGCGTTGGAGATGGACGTGTGTCACGGCTACCCGCATCACCGTGCGGTGGTGTGGGTTTGACCGTGTCCCACACCGACGCTTGTGATGCAGGAACATACTGTTTCGGAGTCACCCCCAACCGCTGTGGCGCGGTGGGCAGGCTTCCGCGGACCCGGCGATGCCGTGGCCGACGCGGTGTCGGACTTTTCTTGTCCCGGCACCGGCGCACCGGCGCATGCTCGGCCACTCGGACCGCGGGAAATTGCCCCCGCCGGCGGGTGACTTTGCCCCTGCCGACCAGTGCGCGTTTGGCCAGGTTCACCCCCGCCACATGGTCCCGGTTACCGCCGACCCGGCAGCCCGGGCACCACGCGGTGTGATACCCACCGGGGCGTGCAAGCGGTTCGTCGCATCCCGGACATTGTGCCGAAGATCCCAGCGCCGGCACCGAGACCACCGCGATACCAAGGGCTGCGGCGGTGTGCGCGAGCGCAGCGACCGCTTGGCGGCGGGCCGACTGCGCGGCCCGATTGTTGTTGACCCGCCCGTGTCCGGGGGCCTCGAGGGTGGTGAGATCCTCGACCGCGATCATCTCCGCGCCCGCCGCAGTGGCGTAGTCGGTGGCCTGGCGGGCGAAGTGGAACGCCTGTTCTCGGTTGATCTTTCCCCGCTTGATACCCACCGCGGTGCGGTGCTCGTCGAGGACGGCGATCTTCTCCTCCAACAGCGCGCGGACCTCGGGCGGGGCGGTGGCAGCCAGTTGCGTCAACCGCGCCGACTTGCGGTGCAGCATCTGCCCTTCGGCCTGCAGGCGCGCCAGTTTGATCCCGAGGCCGCGGTCGTCATAGGTCCAGCCCAGGTAATCCGAGGACAACCCGTCCGGGCCCTCTGCCACGGTGGCGGCGGCACCGAGCGTGGACGGGGACCAATCGACCCCCACCGCGACCGTCCCGGCCGTCAGATCGGCCGCGGGAACCATCTCGGTCGCCGCGCACCGCCACAGCAGGCCTTTCCTGTCGAGAACCAGGGTCGGCAGATGCCAGTCGATGACAGCTCTGCCGTGCAGGTGCGCGGGGATGGCCGCGGACAGCCGGACCCACCGCCACTGCGCCCGCCCCGCCGGGAACGGGCTGGTGGGCAGCTTCACCGTCAACACCAGCTCGTCACCAGTGACGGCAAGTTGCGCGAGCTGCCGATCGACGGCCGACAGTCCAGCCATCGCCGCCATCCGGGGTGGTTCCTGGACGTCGGTGATCCGCAACCGGCCGGCCGGTGCCCCGCCGTCGCGGCGGGAGCGCGCGATGAGCTGACGTTGCACGCCCCGAGCGAAACCCGGTGGCACAGAGTCGCCCGGCCCGGTCGGCGGCGCCACAGCCCCGGTGGCCGGGTCGAATCGGGCCGACAGTGCCGCGATCGCTGTGTCCCGGAATGTCAGGGTCCGCAGGGTCGCCATCACCTGCGCGGTCACCACCCGCGTGACCCGCGACGGCACATAGACCGCGTCCGGATAGGTCGGGTTCCAGCCGAGGCGGGCCGCGGCGACATGCCCCTGTATGGGCAGCCTGCGGTCCTGCCGGTCACGACCGGCGGCGAGCACATCGAACGTCGCCGGATGCCACAGCCGTGACACCAACTCGCCGCCGGCCCCGGTGATCAGGTCGAGGAGCCACCCCACCCGGGTATCGACGTCGTCGAGCCCGATCGGATCCCCGGTCGCGTCGTCGACCGCCACATGGGCGCGGGTGGTGAACGCGAACTGCCGCGGCGCAGTCGTTCCCGGCCCGGTCATGCAGGCCGACCAGGAACCGGGCACAGCCGAACGGATTCGGTCACGTCCAGCTGATGGCAGTCGAGTTTCGTTGCTACCGTGAGCGGGCACAATTCACGATCGGCGAGCACCTTCGCGTTCCGAGAAGACCCGCGATCTCCCGAGATGCTCACCGGTCACCCTTCCCAGCCGTGCGGCGGCGCCACCCCGAAGCCGGTGTTAATTCCGTTTCGACCGCAGACGATACAACCGGCCGGAACGGGGCCAGCACCACCCTGACGTCATCCATCAAACTCCCCCAAGCATGTGCCGCCCCTGTCTCGCAGGACCTCGACTGTAACGCCGGCCTCTGACAAGAACCGCCCGATCCATGCCACCGGTTAACCGGGCCAATCGATCTCGCCACGCCACCCCACACCACCGTAAACCTGCCCTCGGCCGCGTCGTGGAGCATCAGCCCGGCCCAGCCCAGCCCGCTGTCCCGCAAACCCGAATCGCGATCCTCGTAGACCCGACATCCCTCACCAGCAACGCTGTCCCGCAGGAATCTTTTCCTGATCGGCAAGCGACGCCTCTTGCCATCTCGCCCGACACCCGCCAATACAATGTCTCCACCCTCTCAGGCGCCGCTCCCGCACACTGTGATGCGGGTCTGTCCAGATGGGCGTCGAGGTCCACGCGGTCAAAGATCCGCTTATCCGAACCGGTACGTCGAGAAGGCAACCGACCGTTCGATGCGCCTTTCGCACCCCAGCTACCGACATGCCCAAGTATTATGCAGCCTCACGCATTCGCAATGAGGGACAGTGTCAGAACCTACTCGGTAGTATTAGATGTAGCGGTAGGAGTTGGAAGACTTCGGTCGGGGAGACCATCTGCATGCGCGTTCCGTCGCGCTCGAGGAGCCGCAATGCTGCGTCGAACGACCGTCCTCTGTGCGCTGTTCTGCGCGTGGACCCTCGCCTGGGGAGCCGCTCCCGTGGCGTCGGCGCTGGCCCCGCCGTCGAGTGGGGATCCGCAACTGATCGCGCTCGCCGGGCAGGTCCTCGGGCGCAGCTATCGCGAGAACGCGAGCGTCGCGTACATCGGCGCGGCCGGCACCCGGTTCGCGAATTTCGGGGCCACGGAGGACACCGACTTCGAGATCGGTTCCGTCACCAAAACGTTCACCGCGGAACTGTTCGCCGACGCCGTCGCCCGGGGTGAGGTGCGCGAGGACACGAAGGTCGGGGACCTCCTGCCGCTGCAGGGCGCACAGGTCGGCGACGTGACGCTGCTCGAACTGGCGTCGCACACGTCCGGGCTGGCGCAGTTCCCGATGAGCACCGACACCGTGGTGGCCGTCGGGCACTGGGTGGTCGCGTCCAACCCGTTCACGTACGACCGGGACACCCTGCTGCAGCAACTGCAGTCGGCGCCGCTCACGACCCGCGGCACGTACTCGTACTCGACCGTCGGTTTCGCGCTGCTCGGCCAGGCGCTGGCCGCGGCCGCGCACACCGACTACCCGTCGCTGCTCCGTGAGCGCATGCTGGTTCCCCTCGGACTGTCGCAGTCGTGGATGCCGCTCACCACCGCCGACCTGCCCGCGAACGTCACCCGCGGATTCGACGTCCTGCACAGGTCGCAGGACCCGTGGCCGTTGGACGCGTACGCCCCGGCCGGAGGTTTGCGGTCCACGGCGAACGACATGTCGACGTACGTCCGGGCACTCCTCGACGGCACGGTCCCCGGGAGCACGGCCATGGACCAGCGGTGGATCGGCGACAACTACCGGGCGCTGACGTGGTCGATCGTCCCGTTCGAAGGTCGCGACTACACACTGCACGGCGGCGCGACCGGTGGTTTCCAGTGCACCGTCGTGCTCGACCGCGAGAACGACCGCGGACTCGTCATCCTCACCGACACCATCGGGGGACTCGACCAGCAGGGTCTGGAGATCCTCGCCCACACCCCCATGTGAGTGTTTTCGCGTCCCGGGGCACACATTGTCACTCACGTGTCCGGGTACCCCCGCTGGGTATGTCCGGTTACAGTGGCGGTGTGGAGACGGCAGCCGGGCGGAGGCGCACAGTCGGGGCGCGTGCCGCGCTGCTGATCGCCGTCGCGGCCGGGGTGCTCCTCATGCACAGTCTGATCGCGCCGACCGCGATCGGCGCGGCGCACGAGCAGCCGTCGGTCACCGCGTCCCACGCCGAAGACCCCCACGGTTGCGGCGGGGACGGCTGCGAGCAACCCCATCTCACCGGACATCAGTGTGCGGGCGTGATCGTGGTGATCGCCGCGCTGACGTCGGTGATGGTTCTGTGGTGGCATTCCGTGGATCCCGCCGCGCGACGGTCGCGGGTGAGCGCCGACCGTGTGCAGTCGGGGCGCGGACCACCACCGTGGACGGTGTTCTCTTTGGCGGAACTCTCGATTCTGCGGGTGTGACAGGGAGCCCGGGGCATTGTGCCCCGGCGGATCCGACTGTCATTTCCCGAATCGATCTCGAGGAGTTCCTCATGCGTACTACCACCATCACCGCCCTGATCGCCGTCGCGGCAGGCGCGGCTCTCGTCCTGGCCGGCTGCGGCACCGACTCGGCAGGCACCTCGGCGACGTCCGGTGCATCGACGTCCGCCGTCGAAGCGAGGGCGCAGTTCAACGACGCCGATGTCGCGTTCGTGGGAGGGATGTACCCGCATCACGCGCAGGCCGTGGAGATGGCCGACATGGTCGCCGGCCACACCGACAACGCCGACGTGGTCGCTTTCGCCGCCGCGATCAAGGCGGCGCAGCAGCCTGAGATGGACCGGATGACCACCTGGCTCCAGCAGTGGGGGCAACCGGCTCCGACGTCCGACACGTCCGACACGTCCGGCATGCGCGGCATGAACCACGGTGACGGAATGATGCCGGCCGATCAGATGGACGCACTGACGGCACTGTCGGGCACGCAGTTCGACCGGCAATGGCTGACCATGATGATCGAGCACCACGAGGGCGCGATCGACATGGCGAACACCGAACTCGCCGACGGTGAGAACCCGGAGGCCAGGCAGATGGCCACCGACATCGTGACCGCCCAGCAGAGGGAGATCGCCGACATGCAGGCCGCGCTCGGCTGACCGGAATGACGAAAGGCCGCGTAATCCGAGGATTACGCGGCCTTTTCGGTGCCTACGTGAGTTACCGGCTCGTGAAGGGCAGCAGAGCCATCTCGCGAGCGTTCTTGACGGCGACGGCAACCTGACGCTGCTGCTGCGGGGTCAGGCCCGTGACGCGGCGGCTACGGATCTTGCCGCGGTCCGAGATGAACGTGCGGAGGAGGTTGATGTCCTTGTAATCGACGTGCTCGATCTTGGCCGCGAACAACGGGTTCTTCTTGGGCTTGCGGCCCTCGACGGGACGCGGCTTCTTCGACGGTGCTCTCTTGACTGCCATCTTCTTCCTTTACCAGCTCGACTTGTGGACGCCTGGCAGCTCCCCGCGGTGCGCCATCTCGCGAACACGCACGCGAGAGAGCCCGAACTTCCTCAGGTGGCCGCGCGGACGTCCATCCGCAGCGTCTCGATTGCGCAATCGTACCGGACTCGCGTCGCGGGGCAGACGCTGCAGTGCCGCGCGGGCCTCGGCGCGCTCGTCTTCGCTGCTCGACGGACGGCGGATGGTCTCCTTCAGCTCTGCGCGGCGCTCGGCCCAGCGCGCCACGACGATCTTGCGTTGCTCGTTCTTCGCGATCTTCGACTTCTTTGCCATGCGCGGTGTCTTCTACTTCTCTTCTCGGAAATCGACGTGCTTCCGCACGAGCGGGTCGTACTTCTTCATCACGAGGCGGTCCGGGTCGTTGCGGCGATTCTTGCGGGTCACGTACGTGTATCCCGTGCCTGCGGTCGACTTCAGCTTCACGATCGGGCGGATCTCGTTGCGGGCGGCCATCAGATCCTCTCCCCGCGGGCGCGGATTCGGGCGACGACGGCATCGATGCCGTCCCGGTCGATGGTCTTGATGCCCTTTGCGGAGAGCGTGAGGGTGACCCGACGGCCCTCGCTGGGCAGGAGGTAGGTCTTCTTCTGGATGTTCGGATCCCAGCGCCGGTTGGTGCGCTGGTGGGAGTGCGACACGGACTTGCCGAATCCTGGCTGGCGTCCGGTCACCTGGCAGTGCGCCGACATGGGCGTTCCTCTCTGTCCTCTCGCGGGGGCGCCCCAAGAGGTTATGACAATCATTTTCGACAACGACGTGATTCCAATGTAGCGTTCTGTCCACGTAATGACAATCGTTATCGAAAGGGTGCTCGTGAGTGAGATACTCGACGGCCGGACTCCGCTGATCCTGGTGTCCGGGTGGAACGGCCCCACCGAGGACACGGCGCGGTCGCTGCTCCGGGAAGGCACCGTCGTCGTGCATCACGATCTCGACCTCGTGCACGAAGGCGTCGTGCGCCGCACCGTCACCACGCTGGAGTCGGGGGCGCCGCGCGAGCGCCGCGGCATCCTCGAACTGGCGCACGGCTGCATCTCCTGCACGCTGCGCGTCGACCTTCTCCCGCTGCTCCGCCGCCTGCACACCCGCAGTTCGGTGCAGCGCATCGTGCTGCACCTCGACCGCCGGCTCGAGCCCGAGGCGGTGTGCTGGGCGGTCGAGCACGTGGCGGTGTCCGGTGTGGTGGGGCAGATCGACGGTCCGGCATCGAGGGACGTTCGCGTCGACGGCGTCGTCACCTGCCTCGACGCGGCATCGTGGCTGGCCGACGCCACCGGCGACGACGCACTGGACGACGACCGCACCGTCGCGCAGGTCGCGGTCGGGCAGGTGGACTTCGCCGACGCCCTGGTGGTGTCGGGCAGTGCCGGCGACGGCTGGCAGCAGGCCCGGCTCCACGCCGTCCTGGCCCGGCTGGCACCTCGAGCGCCGATCGTCCGGGGCGGGAACGCGCTCGACGTCGAGCGCCTGATCCTCGACATCCCGGCCGGCGCGCGGCGCGGTGAGCCGTCCCACGCGCACTCACCGCTGCTGCGCGGGCAGCCGCCGCTGTCCCACGACTGCGGCGTCGTGCTCGTCGAGTTCACCGCCACCCGGCCGTTCCATCCGGAACGGCTGCACGAGGCCGTGGACGTGCTCCTCGACGGTGTCGTCACGTCGCGCGGACGCGTGTGGGTCGCGACGCAGCCGGACGAGGCACTGTGGCTCGAGTCGGCCGGTGGGGGACTGCGGGTGGCCAGTGCCGACCGCTGGCTGGCCGCGATGACCCCGGAGGAACAGGAACAGGTCCCGACTGCGCGCCGCGCGATGGCCGCGCTGTGCTGGAACGAGCGCTTCGGTGACCGGCACACGTCGATGGTGGTGCTGGTGCACGCGGCCGACCCCACCGAGATCGACCGCACGTTGCAGTGGGCGCTCGTCACCGACGACGAACTCGCGGACGAAGCGGGATGGCGGTCGTGGCCCGACCCGTTCGGGCAGTTCCACGAAGATCCCTGCGAGAGCAGCGAATCACCCTACGCAGAACCCGAATCGAGAGAGGGACACGAATGAAGTCCGACATCCACCCCAACTACCACCCCGTGGTGTTCCAGGACGCGAGCACCGGAACCACGTTTCTCACGCGGTCCACGGTAACCAGCGACCGCACCGTCGAATGGGCGGACGGCAACACCTATCCGCTGGTGGTCGTGGACGTGACCAGCGAGTCGCACCCGTTCTGGACCGGCGCGCAGCGCGTGATGGACACCGCGGGCCGCGTCGAGAAGTTCGAACGCCGCTATGGAGTGCGCACGCGCCCGTGAGTACTTGTTAACCGCGGGCGGTTAACAAGTACTCACGGGTCGAAGGCCGTGAAGCTGGGATTGGGGGACCCGGCCGGGAAGTGACGGTGATCGTGCGAACCTTGGCGGGTGCTGCTGTACATCCTGGAACTGGTGGGCATCGCGGTGTTCGCGGCCTCGGGCGCCCTGGTTGGGGTGACGAAGCGACTCGACATCTTCGGTGTGTGCGTGGTCGGTGTCTTCACCGCTCTCGGTGGCGGCATCGTCCGCGACGTCCTGCTGGGCATCCATCCGCCGACGTCGCTGGGTAGCTGGCCGAACCTCGGCACGTCGTTCGGCATGTCGTTGCTGGTGTTCTTCCTGCATTCGACTGTCGGGCGACTCCGCCGGGAGATCCTGGTGCTCGACGCTCTGGGCATGGGCCTGTTCGCGAGCACGGGCGCGGTGATCGCGCTCGACCACGGGGCGAGTCCGCTCGCGTCGTGCCTCATCGGTGGGACGGCGGCGATCGGCGGGGGGATCTTGCGCGACGTGCTGGTGAACGAGGTCCCGTTGCTGCTGCAGCGGGACTTCTACGCGGTGCCGGCGCTGCTCGGTTCGGCGCTGGTGGTCGTGGTGAGCGAGTGGGGTTCGGGCACCGATGTGGCGCTGGTGGTGGGCACGGTGTTCGCGTCGGCGCTGCGGGTGCTGGCGCTGTGGCGGAACTGGGGTCTGCCGGGTCCACGCGTCCTCGAGTGACTGGCCAACAGGGCACTTCGATGGTCCCTTCTCAGACATATCTCAGTTGATCAGGCCAAACTGTCGGGTATGCGCATTTTGGTGGTCGACGACGATCGCGCCGTGAGGGAGTCCTTGCGGCGTTCTCTCAGCTTCAACGGGTACTCGGTGGAACTGGCCGTCGACGGTATCGATGCACTCGAGAAGGTGGCGAACGCACGTCCCGACGCGCTCGTGCTCGACGTGATGATGCCGCGCCTGGACGGTCTCGAGGTGTGCCGACGGCTGCGGAGTACCGGCGACGACCTGCCGATTCTCGTCCTCACGGCGCGCGACTCCGTGTCGGAGCGGGTGTCGGGTCTGGACGCCGGAGCCGATGACTACCTGCCCAAACCCTTCGCCCTGGAGGAGTTGCTGGCCCGGCTGCGTGCACTGCTGCGCCGCGCCGCGCCGGAGCCGGGCATCGACTCGGAGAAGATGACGTTCGAGGACCTCACGCTCGACCCGGTCACTCGCGAGGTGACGCGTGGCGAGCGGTCCATCAGCCTGACGCGCACCGAGTTCTCGCTCCTCGAGATGCTGATGGCCAACCCGCGCCGGGTGCTGACCCGCGGACGCATCCTCGAGGAGGTGTGGGGTTACGACTTCCCGACGTCCGGCAACGCGCTGGAGGTCTACATCGGGTATTTGCGTCGCAAGACGGAGGCGGACGGTGAGATCCGCCTGTTGCACACCGTCCGCGGAGTCGGCTACGTGCTGCGGGAGACTCCTCCGTGATGGCTGTTCCGTTCCACAAGACCGCCGACAGGTCGGGGTCGGCGAAGCACGACTCGCACCACATTTCCCGGTACCCCACAGGCCCGATTCCGTTACCGCCCGAGATGCGACCTCCGATGCCGTTGACGCGGTCGGTGTCGTTGCGGTGGCGGGTGACGCTGCTCGCTGCGTCCGTGGTGGCCATCGCGGTGGCCGTCATGGCGATCGCGGCGTACGCCGTGGTGTCGCGGGCTCTGTACGCGGATGTGGACAACCAGCTGCGCACCCGCGCGTCGGCGCTCATCGACAGCAATCTCGTGACGTTCGATCCGCGCTACATCGCGGGCGCGACCCTGTACACGACGGACATCAGTGTGGCGCTGATCTTCCCGGACCTCGACACGTACACACCGCCGGGGTCGAGTGTCCCCATCGGTGAACCCGAACTGTCCGTGGCCCGCGGCGAGCGCGACACGTCGTTGCGGACGGCGGAGAATCAGCGGGTGCTGGCCGAGCGCACCCAGGACGGCAGCACACTGGTGATCGCGCAGCGACTGGCGCCGACGGGCGCCGTGCTGGACCGCCTGGCCTGGGTGCTGTTCATCGTCGGCGGGTGCGGAGTGGTCCTCGCGGCCGCCGCCGGAACGACGGTGGGGCGCACCGGTCTGCGTCCGATCGCCCGGCTCACCGCCGCCACGGAACGGGTGGCACGGACGGACGACCTGACGCCCATGCCGGTGACGGGCAACGACGAACTCGCCCGGCTCACCGAGAGTTTCAACACGATGCTGAGGGCGCTCGCGGAATCGCGGGAGCGGCAGAGCAGGCTCGTCGCCGACGCGGGACACGAACTGCGGACGCCGCTCACCTCGTTGCGCACCAACATGGAATTGCTGATCGCGTCGAGTCGTCCTGGCGCACCGCATATTCCGGACGAGGACATGGCCGAACTGCGCACCGACGTGGTGGCGCAGATCGAGGAACTCTCGCAGCTGGTGGGCGATCTCGTGGACCTTGCCCGCGAGGACGCACCGGAAACCATCTTCGAGAGAGTCGATCTCAGCGAAGTGGTGGAACGGAGCCTCGAGCGGGCGCGCCGCCGGCGCAACGAGATCGACTTCACCGCCGTCACCGTTCCCTGGTTCGTGTACGGCGACCACGCGGGATTGTCGCGGGCGGTGCTCAACGTGCTCGACAACGCGGCAAAGTGGAGTCCCACCGGTGAGCAGGTGCGCGTCGCGATGCAACCGGCAGGCGACGGACTTCTCGAGCTGACGGTCGACGACGCGGGACCGGGCATTCCGGAGGAGGATCGGGAGCTGGTGTTCGACCGCTTCTACCGGTCGACGGCGTCGCGCTCGATGCCCGGCTCCGGGCTGGGTCTGGCGATCGTCAGGCAGGTGGTGGTCAAGCACGGCGGCACGATCGCCGTCGACGTCTCCGAACGGGGCGGTGCGCTCATCCGGATCGTCCTTCCGGGTGAACCCGAAGCGGAATAGTCTCAGGGTCTCGGCTAACTCAAAGGCCGGTCTCAGGACCTTCTCAGTCCCACCGGGCACTCTCGTACACAGAGACGGTGCGACTGCCCCTGCGGGCGGTCGCGGGAGATGGAAGTGATGCGATGACCGAAGATCGAGACAGTCACGACGGCAACAGCCGCGACAATGCCGGTGGCGACCAGGGCTCGCGGCCCGATCAGCCTGCCCACCCGCAGTCGACGCCGGGTTACCACCCGACCGAGCAGTTTCCGGCCACTCCGCAGAACCCCGCGGGCGGTCCGATGGGTCAGCAGGCCTACGGCGCGCCCGGGTACCCCCAGGGCAATCCGTACGGTGCGCCGCAGCAGCCCACACAGCAGTTCGGGCAGCCTCAGCACGGCGCTCCGGGACACCCGGGTGCCCAGCACGGGGTCGGACAGCACGGGGCGCCTCAGGGCCCGTTCCCCGGCCTTCAGGGCCCCGGACAGGCCGGGGAGGGATCGACGGCGACCGCGACCAAGCGTCCCGCCCGAACCGCCATCGTGGTGGGCGCTGTGGCGCTCGCTCTCGTGAGCGGTGGCATCGGTGGCGTCGTGGGCTCCCTGGCAACCGACCGGAACGGCAGCGGCGCCGCGGTGACCAACTCCCTCGACGCCCCCAAGAACAACACCGCGACCCCGGCCGCGAATGCACCGGCAGGTTCGGTGCAGGCGGTCGCGAACAAGGTGGTCCCGAGCGTCGTGCAGATCGAGGTGGCGACGGCAGGCGGTTCCGGTGGAGAAGGATCCGGCATCGTCATCTCGTCCGACGGCATGATCCTCACCAACAATCACGTGGCAGGCGCGGCAGCAAAGGGCGGCAAGCTGACGGTCGCTTTCTCGGACGGCAGCACGGCGGACGCCAAGCTGGTCGGCGCCGACCCGGTGTCCGATCTCGCGGTCATCAAGGTGGACGGCAAGACCGACCTCACTCCGATCGAGCTGGGAACGTCCGGCAACGTGCAGGTCGGACAGCAGGTCGTGGCGATCGGGTCGCCCCTCGGCCTGGCCGGGACCGTCACCGAGGGCATCATCTCGGCGCTCAATCGCCCGGTGTCCACCAGCGGCGAGTCCGGCAACCAGAACACCGTCATCGACGCCCTCCAGACCGATGCGGCGATCAACCCGGGCAACTCCGGCGGCGCCCTCGTCAACATGGACGGCCAGCTGATCGGCATCAACACGGCCATCGCGAGCATCGGCGGTTCCGGTGCCGGCGAGCAGAGCGGCTCCATCGGACTCGGCTTCGCGATCCCGGTCGACCAGGCCCGGCGCATCGCGGACGAGCTGGTCAAGACAGGCAAGGCGACCCAGGCCGTCATCGGGATCCAGGTCCCGTCGCAGGACGCCGCCAACGGTGCCACCGTCGTCGAGGTCACGGCGGGCAGCCCGGCGGAGAAGGCGGGTATTCCGAAGGGGTCGGTGATCACCAAGGTCGACGACCGCGTCATCACCAGTGGCGACGCGCTCATCGCCGCCATCCGTTCACACGCACCGGGAGACAATGTGTCGATCACCTACACCGACGGGAACGGATCCAATACCAAGACCGTCGACGTCACGCTCGGAACGGCCGAACAGGGTGGCCGCTGATGAACACGGGGATTCTCGGACAGGTGGAGTCCGTTCTGAATGGGGCCACTACGGTAGGGACCATGGAAATCGAAGCCTCGCTGGCCGGCCGCGCGCTGGTGGTAATCGTCGACGACCGCACCGCTCACGGTGACGGCAAGGACTCCATCGGGCCCCTGGTGACAGAACTGCTGAACGAGGCCGGCTTCATCGTCGACGCCATCGTGGCGGTGGCGGCCGACGAGGTGGAGATCCGCAACGCGCTCAACACCGCCGTCATCGGAGGCGTCGACCTCGTCGTCTCCGTCGGCGGTACCGGCGTGTCGCCGCGTGACGTCGCCCCCGACGTCACCGCCGAGGTCCTCGACCGCGAGATTCCGGGAATCTCGGAGGCCCTCCGGTCTTCCGGTCTCGCCGCCGGTTCGCTCGACGCGGGCCTTTCCCGCGGGCTCGCCGGAGTGTCCGGCAGCACACTCGTGGTAAATCTCGCGTCCTCCCGCGCCGCGGTCCGGGACGGCATGGCCACCCTGACGCCGCTCGCGGCGCACGTGATTTCCGAATTGTCCGGTCTGGAAGGCTGAGACGATTTCTCGTTCCGACGAGCCGGACTCGCACAGCGAGCCCGACGAGCAGGCAGTTCCGAGCCGGGCCCCGATCGACAGGGCCCGGCTCGAACGCATCTTCGGGGACGTCTTCCCCGACACCACCGTGGACGAACGCGGACAGGACGAGGCATCTCAGTATGTGGACAAACGCAACGAGTCCGAGGAGTGGATTCGGCGTCAGGTTCCCCCTCATCACGGGTAGACGCCTGATTGAAATCTGGATGAATCTAAGTGTTGTCGGCAGTAACGGAAAAAATCGCGCCCGGAAAACTACTGGTACGGCCGCTTTCGTTCACGAGAATCCAAAGCGGGGCTACCCGTAGGTAATGTTTCGTTTTCAACTTTGTGAGGCACATCACAATTGCGTCACGAGCTGATCACGTTGCCCAGGTTCTTAGCTCGGGTTAATGTCCCTGACGAGTCAGTACGAAGATGGAGGGCGGGGCGTGGTGCCACGTCGTTGCCCGGATGAGCCTCCTTGTGAGGTTTGTCTCTAGTGTCGAAATTCCGGCAACTGGTCGTCCGCAGTTAACTCTGCGGACACCTTTGCTGCGAATACTGCGCTGGGCCCGAAATGGACCACTCCTCAGCTTCGATCGTCGGGGCTGGGAACTTGCATGAATCCTGATGAGGGGAACGAATGAGCGAGAACCGCAAGTCCGGCCTGCGCCGTGGCGCCCGTATTGCAGGCCTGGGTGCTGCTGCGGCTGTTGCACTCGGTTTGATGTCCACTGGTGCGGCGAGCGCGGATACTTTCATCCCGCTGCCTGATGGTTCGAAGGCCGGTCCGAATGTGACGTTGACGCGTACTGCGGAGAGCGCTCTGTCGTCGCCGTCGCTGGCTGCCAATGGCGTCGGTCGTGTGGCCTGGGTGTCGGGCACCGTCGTTGCCGATGTCAAGGGCATCAAGGACGTCACCGACGTTCCGGACGCGAACTCGACGACGAACAATGCGGGTACCTACAACGGTACGAATGCGTCGACGACGCATGGTGTTTCGCGGGTGTCGACCGGGTACATCGTGGGTTGCCAGGTGGATATCACGGGTCTGTCGGCGAACCCGTCGTTCAGTCTGGGTCTCGATTCGTTGTCGGCGAGTGCGGGTCTGACGGTTCCGTTGGCTTCGGGTGAGATCAAGTACGTGCCGTTGGGTGGCAAGGACATCAAGAAGGACGGCGTGTACGCGCTGCAGTACCAGGATGCGGAGCTGCAGGTGCAGAAGTGCGGTGGATTCGCGCAGGCTCGTTCGTACTCGGTCGTGGAGATCGTGGGCAACGACTACTCGAAGACCGTTCTGTACGGTGCGCCGTTCAGCATCGGCTGATTTCGGTCTCTTTCGCAGTTCTTCCCACCCACTTTCTCGCGTGCGCGAGGTTTCTATCCCTGAGAGGGGAACAATGATCATCAACCGTAAGAACGGTGTGCGTCTGGCCGCGGTCGGTGCCGCTGCTGCCGCGACCATGGGCTTCTTTTCCGTCGGTGCGGCGAGCGCCGACACGTTCATTCCGCTGCCTGGTGGTTCGATCACGCAGACGTTGGCTGACGGCACCGTGGTGACGGTGAACCTGACCGATGAGAGCGCGAACGTTTCGCCGTCGATGGGTTCGACTCCGTTGCACCGTAACGTCTGGGTCAACGGCAAGGCCTCCGTCACGCTGGACGGCGCCGGAGCCAAGGGAGCCTCGATCACCCCGGGTTACGTCCTGGCCTGCCAGGTCGACTTCGGTGCCAGCGCCAACGGCAAGACGGGCTCGACGCCGTCCGTCGCCGACGACGGCACCGTCTCTATTCCGGTCACGGGTGCCACCGGCGCCGGAATCACCCTCGGCCCCGGCCAGGCGAAGAACGTCACGATTCTCGACCTCGAGAAGAAGGACGCCTACGGCGCCGAGTCGCACTCCGGTGCCAACAAGTTCACGGGCAAGACCGGTTCGGTCACCTGGGCCGACTCGACCCTCGGAGTGAGCGGTTGCGCCGGCTACGCCCAGGCGCGCAGCTACGTCAAGGTTGCCGTCAGCACCGACAACGTCAGCAGCACGGTCACCCTGTGGGGACAGCCCTTCAGCATCGGCTGATTGCTTTCTCCATAAACAAGTAGGAATTACCCGGAATCGGGGCGCGGTAATACTCGCGCCCCGATTTTTGGCGCGTCAAAAATGCGCTATTACGCGCAAATAACGCGCCTTTATGTCTGGTAACACTTACGTAAATGCACCGTTCCGGATATTACGTTTCAGACTCGAATGCTCTAACTTTGGACCTCGCTAGGTCGTAGGTCTTCTCCGAAGGTCGGAGCAACCACGCCTGATGAGGGGAACGAATGAGCGAGAACCGCAAGTCCGGCCTGCGCCGTGGCGCCCGTATTGCAGGCCTGGGTGCTGCTGCGGCTGTTGCACTCGGTTTGATGTCCACTGGTGCGGCGAGCGCGGATACTTTCATCCCGCTGCCTGATGGTTCGAAGGCCGGTCCGAATGTGACGTTGACGCGTACTGCGGAGAGCGCTCTGTCGTCGCCGTCGCTGGCTGCCAATGGCGTCGGTCGTGTGGCCTGGGTGTCGGGCACCGTCGTTGCCGATGTCAAGGGCATCAAGGACGTCACCGACGTTCCGGACGCGAACTCGACGACGAACAATGCGGGTACCTACAACGGTACGAATGCGTCGACGACGCATGGTGTTTCGCGGGTGTCGACCGGGTACATCGTGGGTTGCCAGGTGGATATCACGGGTCTGTCGGCGAACCCGTCGTTCAGTCTGGGTCTCGATTCGTTGTCGGCGAGTGCGGGTCTGACGGTTCCGTTGGCTTCGGGTGAGATCAAGTACGTGCCGTTGGGTGGCAAGGACATCAAGAAGGACGGCGTGTACGCGCTGCAGTACCAGGATGCGGAGCTGCAGGTGCAGAAGTGCGGTGGATTCGCGCAGGCTCGTTCGTACTCGGTCGTGGAGATCGTGGGCAACGACTACTCGAAGACCGTTCTGTACGGTGCGCCGTTCAGCATCGGCTGATTTCGGTCTCTTTCGCAGTTCTTCCCACCCACTTTCTCGCGTGCGCGAGGTTTCTATCCCTGAGAGGGGAACAATGATCATCAACCGTAAGAACGGTGTGCGTCTGGCCGCGGTCGGTGCCGCTGCTGCCGCGACCATGGGCTTCTTTTCCGTCGGTGCGGCGAGCGCCGACACGTTCATTCCGCTGCCTGGTGGTTCGATCACGCAGACGTTGGCTGACGGCACCGTGGTGACGGTGAACCTGACCGATGAGAGCGCGAACGTTTCGCCGTCGATGGGTTCGACTCCGTTGCACCGTAACGTCTGGGTCAACGGCAAGGCCTCCGTCCACCTGGACGGCGCCGGAGCGACCGGTGCCGACATCCAGCCGGGTTACGTCCTGGCCTGCCAGGTCGACTTCGGTGCGGAGGCAGGCGGTGAAGCCGGCTCGACTCCGGTGGTGAATGCTGACGGTACCGTTTCGGTTCCTGTCGACGGCGGCACGAGCGCTGGTATCACCCTCGGCCCCGGTGAGGCCGTCAGCGTCGACATCCTTGACCTCGAGTCGGCCGACGCCTACGGCGGAGAGTCGCACTCGGCATACAACAGCTTCGAGGGTACTGACGGTTCGGTCACCTGGGCCGACTCGACCCTCGGCGTGAACGGCTGCGCCGGTTACGCGCAGGCACGGTCGTACGTGAACGTGTCCGTCGAGACGGACAACGTGAGCAGCACCGTCACCCTGTGGGGACAGCCCTTCAGCATCGGCTGATATTCGTTCCACCAAAGAGTCCGGGCCCGTGCACGCAGCTGCTGCACGGGCCCGGAGTTGTCTGAACGCTATTCGCGCGTCTTGTCGAGGTTCGCCGCCTTCTCGGCGGGCATGGCGTGCGCACCGTCGGAACTGGCTGCCGCCCCGTCGGTTTGGAGGCTGGCCTCGAGGATGTCGCGGATCTGGATCAGCAGGTCCGCCTCGCTGGCCTTCTTGTCGGCCGGCTCGGTGATGAACCGCTTCTTCGCGGCGTTGGCCGGGACGATGAGAATGAAGTACACGACCGCTGCGACGATCACGAAGTTGATCACAGCCGTGATGACGGCGCCGATGTTGATGAAGGTGGCCGGGTTGTCGGCGATAATCTGGTAACCCCAGCCCAGATCGTTGGCGCCGCCCGCAACGGCGATCAGCGGATTGATCACGTTGTTGGTGAACGCTGTGACGATGGCGGTGAACGCGGCTCCGACTACGACCGCGACGGCGAGGTCGAGGACGTTCCCCCGGAGCAGGAAGTCCTTGAATCCCTTGAACATGTCGACCTCTCCTCGAGTGGGTGGCAAGTCATCCAGCACTGTCTGGCAAAAAAAGACTAGATCAGTACGGCTCCGCGTGACAGATCACTGAAAGGTCACGGTGATCGCGCTCGTGAGGGATGCCGCGGCCACCGTCGTGGCCTCGGACGCCGGAAGGGCCAGCATCACCACGCGTTCTCGCTGGTCACGCCCGTTCTCGGACGGTGTCACCAACACCACGACGGCGCGGGACGCCAGCACGGTGGCGCCGGACCGCCGGTCCGGATTCGCTGGTGTGGCGGGATCGACCGCGAGCACGTCGACGCGATCGCCCTCACGCAGAAGTTCCGTGACAGCGGGGTCGGCGAGCCGGACTGGGACGATCCGGGCGTCGTCCATGCCGGCGGCGGCAGGCGGGGTCCCAGTACCCGGACGTCGGTGAGGGCTTCACCGGCGCGGGTCGGTCCGGCGAGGGTGCGCCCGTCGACGTCCGCCACTGCGGTGACGGCCCCGTGGGGCAGGGTTCCCGCTTCGAGTTCCACCACTTCCACGTCGGCGTCCGTGAGAACGACGCCTGGTTGGAGGTCCCGGGCGGCCACCACGACTGCGGAGCGGGCGGAGTCGGGGTCTCCACGGGCGAGGAGGGCCAGTGCGAGGCAGACCAGCGCGGCGGCCAGGACGCGTCGGGCGACGAGGGTGCGGGCCCAACCAGGATGGGCGAGGTTCGACAGCCGGTCGGCCCACGACGGGCTCAGGCTGCGGTGTGCTCGGTTCGACCGGCGGCGACCGGTCTGGACAGGGTCGAACGACATGGTTCGACGCTAGGAGGCCGGCGGGCCCGTGGGTGCACCGAATGGGCCCGCCTGTGGATGGGCGAGAAGTTGTGGATAACTCGCGGAGGCGCGAGAACTAGCTGGCAGCAGCCTTGGCCGGTGCGGCGGTTGCGGTGCTCGAAGAGCTGGACGAGGCCGTCGACGAACTTTCCGACTTCGCGGCGGGAGCGGAGTCGGTCTTGGCCGGCTCGCTTGCTGCGCCGGACGTGCCGCGGCTGTCGGTGCGGTAGAAACCGCTGCCCTTGAAGACGATGCCGACGGAGTTGAACAGTTTGCGAAGCTTGCCCGAGCATGCGGGGCAGACGGTCAGGGAGTCATCACTGAACGACTGGACGATGTCGAAACGGTTGTCGCATGCCGTGCACGCATATGAGTAAGTGGGCACCGGGGTTCCTCCGCACTGTGTAGTCAAACCGCAGGTTTTTAGCACTCTACAGTCGACAGTGCCAACAAGGCTAATCAGAGAACTATTCCGGGGCCGGAAGCGTCCTCAGTGTTCGCCGAGCGCGACGAGGCCCTTTCCGGGGGTGAGTGCCCATCCCATACGTACGTCATGGGGGTCCTCGGGCAGCTCGGATACCAGTTCCTCGTCGCGGACCACCGTGATCAGCCGTGTGTAGGGGGCGGCGAGGCCGAGAGTCCGGTCGTAGAAGCCGGCGCCGCGGCCGAGGCGCACGCCCCTCCTGTCGACGGCCAGGGCGGGAACGAAAATGGTCCCGGCCGAACGGATCTCGTCGGGTTCCCACACCGGTCCGGTCGGCTCGCGCAGGCCGTAACTCGCGTCGGCGAGACCGTCCGCGCCCGTGAACTCGGACCAGTGGAGCGGACCCGGTTCGCGCGTGACGGGCACGAGGACGCGTCCGGCGACCTGTCGGAGGGCGTCGAGAAAGTCCAGCGATCCCGGCTCGAGCACGGTGGGAACGTAGGCGCAGACGGTCGATCCGCCGGAGATTCCCTGTGTGACGAGCGCGACAAGCGCCCGGTCCTCGGCGGTGCGGCGTTCGGGGGTCAGCGCGCGCCGCCCGGAGAGCACCAGTTGCCGCCACTCGTCCTTCGTTCGTGCGTGCATGCCCCAACCTTAGAGCCGACCGGCGAGCGTCCCGACGGGTTGCGGGAGGTAACCGACAGGATCTTGGTGACTATCGAGTAGGTCCGCACGGTTAAGGTGTGGGCATGACAGACGCCGCACCGCACACCGCCAGCGCCTTTCGCACGGCTGTCGTGCCCGCAGCGGGAATGGGTACGCGATTCCTCCCCGCGACCAAGACCGTGCCGAAAGAGCTGCTCCCGGTCGTGGATACCCCGGGTATCGAACTCGTGGCCGGAGAGGCCGCGGATTCGGGTGCCGGCCGGCTCGTGATCGTGACCTCGCCGGGTAAGGACGGAGTGGTCGCCCACTTCGTCGAGGATCTCGTTCTCGAGAGCAAGCTCGAGGCCAGCGGCAAGTATCACCTGCTCGAGAAGGTGCGCAAGGCTCCCGGCCTGCTCGAGGTGGAATCCGTCGTCCAGGACGAGCCTCTCGGACTGGGCCACGCGGTCGGCTGCGCGGAGTCGGTCCTCGACGACGACGAGGACGCGATCGCCGTGCTCCTTCCGGACGACCTGGTGATGCCGCGCGGAGTGCTCGAGACGATGTCGCGGGTCCGCCGCAAGCGTGGCGGCACCGTCCTGTGCGCCATCGACGTCCCCAAGGATCAGGTGAGCGCGTACGGCGTCTTCGAGGTCGAGACGGTGCCCGACGCCACCAACCCGGACGTCCTCAAGGTCGTCGGCATGGTCGAGAAGCCGGCCATCGAGGATGCGCCCTCCACGTTCGCCGCCGCAGGTCGCTACCTCCTCGACCGCGCGATCTTCGATGCGCTGCGGCGGATCGAACCCGGCGCCGGTGGCGAGCTCCAGCTCACCGACGCCATTGCCCTCCTCATCAAGGAAGGCCATCCCGTTCACGTCGTCGTGCACCGAGGCACGAGACACGATCTCGGAAATCCCGGCGGCTACCTCCGTGCTGCGGTTGACTTTGCGTTGGACATGGACGAGTACGGCCCATCGTTGCGCGAATGGCTGATCGACCGTTTGAAGCGGACGGATTCCTAGAAGCTCGGGAGGCAAGAACTTGCGGTCGGTCGAGGAGCAACAGACGATCGTGACCGCGGCCGCGGTGGCGCCGCGGCCGGTCCGTGTGGCGATCTCCGAAGCCCAGGGGCTGCTGTGTGCCGAAGAGGTGGTCACCGAGCGTCCGCTTCCCGGTTTCGACCAGGCCGCGATCGACGGCTATGCCGTCCGTAGCGTCGACGTCCAGGCCGCCGGAACCGACATCCGCGACGACGACGGTGCTCCCGTCGAACTGTCGCTTCCCGTGGTCGGTGAGGTCACGGCCGGTTCGCGGCAGCCGATCCGGCTGCAGCCGCGTCAGGCCGTCAAGGTCGACACGGGTGCACCGCTGCCGACGCTCGCCGACGCCGTCCTTCCACTCGACCGCACGGACGGCGGCCGGGCCCGCGTCAAGATCTACAAGCCGGTCCGCTCCGGCGACTACGTGCGCCGGGCCGGCGACGACGTACAGCCCGGAGACGTCGCAGTCCGGGCAGGCACCATCATCGGAGCCGCGCAGGTGGGGTTGCTGGCGGCGGTGGGCCGAGACAAGGTGCTCGTGCATCCCCGGCCCCGGCTGTCCGTCATCTCGGTCGGTGGCGAACTCGTCGACGTCGACCGGACCCCCGGTCCCGGTCAGGTCTACGACGTCAACTCGTACGCGCTGGCCGCCGCCGCCCGCGACGCCGGCGCCGACGTCAACCGGGTCGGTATCGCAAACGCCGACGCCCGTCGCCTGCGCGAGGTGGTGGAAGGTCAGCTGATCCGTTCCGAGATCGTCGTCATCGCGGGTGCAGTCGGCGGCGGCGCCTCCGAGGATGTGCGGGACGCACTCGCCGATCTCGGAAACCTCGAGGTCGACCGGGTCGCGATGCATCCGGGATCGGTCCAGGGTTTCGGTCAGCTGGGCCGGGACGAGGTCCCGACGTTCCTGCTCCCGTCCAATCCGGTGAGCGCCCTGGTGGTCTTCGAGGTGATGGTGCGCCCGCTGATCCGCATCGCGCTGGGGCGCAGGCAGCCGATGCGACGCGTCGTCACCGCGCGCACCGTCGCGCCGATCACGTCCATCGAGCACCGCAAGGGTTTTCTCCGCGGTCAGCTCATGCGCGACGAGGCCACGGGGGAATACCTCGTCCAAGCTCTCGGCGGGGCGCCGGGCGCGTCCTCACACCTGCTCGCCACGCTGGCCGAGGCCAACTGCCTCGTCCTCATCGACCCCGAGATCACCGAGGTCCGGACCGGTGACCAGGTGGACGTGGCCTTTCTGGCGCAGCGGGGCTGATGACACCGCGACAGTGTGAGACGGGATGACACAGCATCCGGGTTGGCCGCCGCATCTCGGGCCTCTGCGCGTAAAGGGTGGCGTCGTCACCGTGCGCGCCATCAGGTTGCGTGACGCGGCCGCGTGGAGCCGCCTGCGCATCCGCGACCGTGCGCACCTCGAACCGTGGGAGCCGACGGGGGAGGCGCCCTGGGAAGCGCGCCACCATATTTCAGGATGGCCCGGACTGTGCAGCAGTCTGCGGTCGGAGGCCCGGAAGGGTCGCATGCTGCCGATGGCCATCGAACTCGACGGCAATTTCTGCGGCCAGATCACGATCGGCAACGTGGTGCGGGGTGCACTGCGCTCCGCCTGGATCGGTTACTGGGTGGCCAGCGACGTCAACGGGCTCGGGGTGGCCACGGGCGCACTCGCGCTGGGGCTCGATCACGCCTTCGGACCCGTGGGATTGCACCGCGTGGAGGCAACCGTGCGTCCGGAGAACCTGGCGAGCCAGGCGGTGCTCCGCAACGTCGGCTTCCGCGAGGAAGGTCTCCTCAAGCGCTACCTGGACGTCGACGGGCAGTGGCGCGACCACATTCTGGTCGGCATGACCGTCGAGGACGTGCCCGGTACGGTGGCGGATTCGCTCGTGCGGAGTGGCAAAGCCACCTGGGCGTGACCGCCGTAGCGGACGTGGACAAACGTCCAGCTACGCGGCAGTTATCTGACGGTATCAAAGCTTCCTGACCGGGGCTCCGCTTTCGGCGAGTCTTTGCCGGATCGTTCCCTATGCCTTCGCGAGGCATGTCGAGCACCACATTTTCGCGTTACGCATGTGACACCTGAGTATGGTGAGATCGGCGCGTCTGCCAAGATGTGCGTGTTCATGCGGTTAGCCTGGGTGGGTCAACAGCGGTATCCATGCTGGTAGACGATTGGGAGGAGGTCGCAATATGCCGAACTCGTTTCTCTGGATCGGGCTCGTCGTCGTGTGGCTCTTCGTCCTGGTTCCGATGCTGGTGAACAACCGCCCCCGGATTCGGCAAACCAGTGACGCAGCACTCGCGACGCGTGTGCTGCACCGCGGTGACGAACGTCCCGTGCAGCGTGGACCCGCGGCTGGACACCGCAGCGACCCGTACTGGCAACCGGAACCGGACCACTACGGCTACGACGCGGAGGACCTTGTGGACACTCACGCAGAGGAAGACGAGTTCGACGGTGAGCGGGCACCGGTCGGTGAGTACGTACCGGCGCGCCGAGGGCGTGGCGGCTTCGATCCCGAGGCCGACGCGATCGCGCGCGAGGCACGGTACGGGTTTCGCCAGCGGTCAGTTCTCGGGCTGGTGTTCGCGACGATCATGTCGGCGGCGCTCGGGCTGATCATCTCCCCGCTGATGTGGTGGGCGTTCGCAGCCGGTGTGGTCGGCCTCTTCGGCTACTTGGCGTATCTGCGCCGGCAGGTCCAGATCGAGCAGGAGATCCGCCGTCGACGGACCGCGCGTCTCAACCGTTCGCAGTTGGGTGTCGAGTCCCGCAGCGACGAGGAACTCCGCCTCATCCCGGCTCGGTTGCGGCGTCCGGGCGCCGTCGTCCTCGAAGTGGACGACGAGGACCCCGAATTCGACCATCTCGAACACTTCGACGACGCGCCGATGCAGCAGGCCACGATGCGCCGAGCTGCCGGTGAGTAGCCGGGCGAATCGGGCCGAAAGCTACGTCGGTGTAGGCGATTCGCTCCCGCCGCGGGTGGCCTGCTAGAGTTTGCCGAGCGGATCGCAGGATCCGCACGGGGCTGTGGCGCAGTTGGTAGCGCGCTTCGTTCGCATCGAAGAGGTCAGGGGTTCGATTCCCCTCAGCTCCACCACAGAAGAGGCACTCACTCCATTCGGAGGGAGTGCCTTTTCTGTTTTCCGCGCCTTTTCTGCATTCCGGACCAGGTGAGCGCCGTCGTCGGGGGAGCGAGAACGTGGCACCGCGCGAATGCTCGGCTCTCGGATTTGCCAAAAGGTAACTGAATGCTGTGTAATGTCCGTAGGTCATCAAGGGGTCGATCGCACGGGGTGGAAATACATGCAGGCAATGGACAAGATCTCGAAGTTCTTGGAGCCGGCAACGGTGGTCGCGACCATCACCGCGACGATGTTGCTGGTGAACGTCCTGTGAACTCCGACCGACCAACCGAAGTCGCGAGGGTCGCGTCGGAGACGCCAGCCTTTCGCTGACCGATCAGCACCTCCACGCGACAACACCGAACCCGCAGGGGTTCTCAGAAGCTGCTCGAGTCCCACCTGGCTCGGGCATCGCTGGTGGTGCCGGTTCCCCGACACCGGCACCACCAGCACCTCCGCTCGGTTCGCTCGATACCATGACAGCGGCGACGTCGCCGTAGACGTGGTGTCGTGTCGTGAATACGAGGGGGGTGCACAGTGAGCGCGCGTCGTGTTGTTCGAAGGCTGACCATGGTCGGACTGGCGCTGGCCTTCTTGTCCGGACTCGGCTGGGTCACCGTCTCGGTGTTCCCGTCCGACGCCTCCGCCGATCCCCAGTATCACGACTGCGCCAGCAGTCGATGCGACGATGCTTCCTCGGAGTCTGCCGGCGGCGGCAAGCCACAGGATCCTCATCCGCCGTGCGAGAGTCGCCGCGGCTGCGGTGGCGGAGAGCCCAGCGAGACACGGGAACCCAGCGAGACACGGGAACCCAGTGAGACACGGGAACCCAGTGAGACACGGGAACCCAGTGAGACACGGGAACCCAGCGAAACCACCGAACCGTCCGAGACCACCGAACCGTCCGGGACTGCCGAACCCACGAAGACGTCGACTCCTTCGACATCACGTGTCGTGGTTGCGCCTCCGCCCCCGATCCAGCTGCCGCCGGCGGGGGAACCGAAGGTCGTGCGCCCCGACTTCCCCGGCGACGACGGTTCCGGAGACGACTCGGGTTCCGACGCTGTTGCCGCCCCGGGCTCCGAGGGCCCTGCCGCACCCCCGGCGTCCGGGGGAGCGGCGGCCGGAGGTTCCGGTTCCGGCGCCGCCGCGGCAGCTCCGGGGGTCAGCGGTCCGGCGGGTTCCGCACCCGAGGATCGGCCTGCCGGGGAGACCCCGAGCAGCGACGGACCGTCGTCCGCCGCGGAGGCACCGGCCCAGGGCGATCCGGCCGCTGCGCCGCCGGGAATGGTTCCCGTGGTCCACAGCGAGCCGTTGCCTGCGATCACCGTTCTCGGTGGCGTCGGCGTGCTGCTGTGCTGCGCCGGCGGGGCGGGTGCGCTGACCTTCAAGGGTGCTCGCGCACAACAGGCGCGCATCGCGGCCGCGCGGGCGGAATTCTTCCCGTCCGCTTCGAGTGGAGGGATGTAGTCGTGGGGGCGAACAGATCTCATCGCCGGGTCGCGGCAGCCGTGGACGCCGTGTGTGACGCGGCGGCCCGTGCCGAAGCAGTGTCACTCCGGCACGTGGTGGACGCGGTGGCCCGCGAACGGCAGCGTCCCATCGAACTCGATTTCACGACGTCGATGGCGCCCGGTGTGTGCGGCCAGAGACGCGCGTACCCGGACCGGGACGTGATCGTGCTGGCGCCGGGCCTGCCGGACCTCGACCGCACGCTTGCGCATGAGCTGGGTCACATCGTGTTTCGGCACGAAGGAGCCGAGATCGTCGCCGCGACGCTCGAAGCCGGCGACGATCTGATCGCCTACATGCTCAGTCAGCGGTCGCGACGGCGGGAAGACGAGCAGCCGTCCGACGAAGTGGCCGAGTGGGAGGCCGAGACGTTCGCGTCGATGCTGCTCATCCGGTTGAACACGATGCGAGGGCGCGGGACTCCCGTGTCCGTGCTCCGCTACGACGAGGCGATCGGCTGATGGGCTGGCTGGTTGCTCTCGTCGTCTGGACTGCCGCGGGTGCCCGGATCGGCCGGGTCGCCGCGCGTCAGCCGACGCCGCTGCGCGTGGCGATGGTGGTGGCGGTGTCCAGCGCGGCCCTCGCCTCCACGTTGGCCGTTCCGGACGTCGCCGGGCGTCTCGACACGGTGGCCCCGGCTGTCGGGCTGTCGGAGATCGTCCTCGAACTGGCGTGGACGCTGTTCGCCGCCGCGAGCGCGGTCGGCGCGATCTCCGTGTGGCCGATACTCCCGCGTCCTGCGCTGCGCGCTGTCGCCGTGGTCGTCTACACCGTGGCCGTCGTGCTCGGAATCGGGCTTGCCGGTGGGTATCCCGTTCCGGCGCTGGTGTTCATCGTGATCGCGCTGGCCGCGGTGGTCGTGACCGGGGTCCGGCACGTCGCATGGACACCGCTCGGCCGCGGAATCTCACTGATCGTCGTCGGATCGGCGATCGTCCTGGCGGCGGCTGTCGTAGGACTGGTGCGTGAGGTGCCGGGGGAGACATGGGCCGTCGGCTCCTCGTCGGCATACACCGTCGCGGCCGTGGTCGTGTCGGTCGGCACCGTCTGGGTGCTCGTCGAGACGTGGCTGCGCGCACGGCAGGACCTGCGCCGCATGAACACTGTGCATTCGGTGCTCGTAGCACGGTTCCCCGAGGTGGTCGAGGGCGACGGCAAGGGGAGCACAACCGTTCTCCGCGCCTCCGACGCGGTTGCGCACATCATGGATGCGCTGTACCTGCAGGCGGGCGCGGGCATGCTCGACACGGACGAACAGGATCTTCCGGAATCGACCGCCGAACGCGCGGGGATTCTCGCCCGCTGGATCGACGACCCGGTCGCCTCGGACGTCCTCGACACCGAGTGGATCGCGCCGCCCCAGGGCATGTCGCCGCGCCGATGGGTGCTGGATCTCGCCGACGCGTACGAGGACTTCCGCAAGACCAGTCCCGCCCCGGCGAGGGCGGACACCCTCGAATCGGCGACGGAGTAGCCCGGGTACTACTGCAGGTACCCCTCGACCTCGGCTTCGGGGCGCACCGTGGCGTCGTCGGGATCCTCGCCGGCGTGGAGGCGGGCGCGTCTGCGCCGCAGGAGGTCCCAACACTGATCGAGCGAGGTTTCCAGCGCCCGCAGCCGGGCCTGTTCTTCCTGCGGTGCCAGGCCCTCCTCCTGCAACTGTGTCCGCAGTTCGTGCTCCTGCTCGACGAGGGCTTGAATTCGATCGGCGATCTCGTGGTCGTCCATGCCTGTTCCTCAGCTCGTGACAGTGATCATTTCGGAGAGTCGGTGACCAGCCACCCACAGGGCGAGGCGAGGTCTTCGGCCTCCGGCGGTCCCATGGATCCTGCGGGGTACGGCTTGGCCGGGGGAGGGTCACGCAGCAGCGCGTCGGCGACGGTCCAGACGTGCGCCAAGCCGTCGGGGCGCGTGAACAGAGACCGGTCGCCGTGCAGGACGTCGAGGATGAGACGCGAATACGGTGCGAGGGCGTGGGCGAGCGGCACAGTGTCGAGGGGCAGGCCCAGGTGCCCCACCGACAAGCTGTCGTCGGGCCCGGGTTCCTTGACGACCATGGAGATGTCGATCTCGCCGTCCCCGGACAGATCGAACGTCAGGACGGCGCCGTCCGGCGGAATGTCCGTGAGCGGGCCGCGCGGACTTCGGAAGACCAGGCTGACCCGTTGCCGGCTGACGCCCAGCATCTTTCCGGTCCGGAGGAGGAACGGCACCCCACGCCAGCGGTCCGTGTCGACCCACAGCCGCGCGGCGACGAATGTCTCCGTCGTCGAATCGTCCGCCACACCGTCGACGTCGCGGTATCCCTCGTACTGACCGAGCACCACGTCGGCGGTGTCGAGGGGACGGAACGCCCCGATCACGGATTCACGGGCAGATTGGAGGTCGTCGGCACCCAACGTCTCCGGCGGCTCCATCGCGATCTCGGCGGCGACCTGGAACAGGTGGGTCACCAGCATGTCCAGGACGGCACCGGTGGCGTCGTAGAACCGGGCGCGGTCGTCGATGTCGAGTGTCTCGGGCACGTCGATCTGTACCTGCTCGACGTGTTCCCGGTTCCAGACGCCCTCGATCAGCCCGTTGGCGAAGCGCAGGATGTGCAGATTCTGGGTGCTCTCCTTGCCGAGGAAATGATCGATCCGATAAATCTGCTTCTCGTCGAGGACGTGGTGCACGGCTTCGTCGAGTTCGGTGAACGCCTCCTGGGACGTCCCGAACGGCTTCTCGTACACGACGCGTGCGCCACGGGCCAGGTCGTGAGCGCCGAGCGCGCGGGTGGTCTCGGCGAACGTGCTGGGTGGCAGGGCCAGGTAGTGCACCAACTGCGCGTCCGCCGCGCCGAGGTCGTCCCGCGCCTGCCGCACGGCCGCGGGGAGCGTTCCCGGGTTGTCCGGGGTGAAGCCGCCGCCGGCGAATCTCAGCCGCCGGGCGAACGCCTCCCAGTCGGTGTCGTCGTGCGCCACTCCGAACTGGTTGACGACGTCGCGCACGTGGTCGCGGAACTGATCGTCGGAGACGTTGCCCCGACCGGTGCCGATCAGCATCCACTCGGAGTTCAGGAGCCCCGACCGGGCGAGCTGGAAGAACGCGGGGAGGACCATACGTTTGGACAGGTCCCCGGTGGCACCGAAGAGGACGAAGATCGTGGGACCGAGCTGCGGTCTGTCAACCATTGCTCCATCATGCGCCACGTGAGCACACCGGGCAGGGCATTCCGGCGGTGTCGTCGGGTGCGCCCGGTGAGTCCTACCCGGTCGTCGGGTGCGGACCGCGGCAAACTCGTTGCCGCCCAACGGCTCCGGTGATCAGCGGGACGCGTCCGGGGGGACCTCCGGCAACCCCTCGCTGGCGCGAAGTTTCTCGGCCATCGTGGTGAGCAGGCTCTGCGACTCTTCGGAGAGGTCGAACGCGCGGCTGGAGAGCTTGCGAAGTCCGTATCCCTGCAGTTGAGAGAGAAGCTCGAGATCGTGGTCGATCTTTGCGGCGTAGATGTCGTTGAAGAAGTAGTCGGGCTTCACCTTGAAGAAGCGAGCGAATGCCGCGACCGTCTCGTCGGAGGGGTTGGTGCGTTGTCCCGATCGGAGCTGGGAGATGTAGGGCTTCGAGATCTGATGTCCGTCTGCGATGAGTGCCGCCGCGACCTCAGCGTTGGTATGCGGTTTGCGTCCCGGAGGGTGGACCGTGTCGAAGAGCTTGTTCAACCGCGCAGCAAAATCTGCCATTGTGAGCCGCCGGGTCCTCTCTTGTGCGGGCGTCAGTCATGTGAACGACACCGTACCACGATGATAACCGATTGATAACTCACGGACATAGGGGCAAAACGTCGTCGGCCGGCGCCGGACTTATCTCATATATGTTTCAACGATCGACTGCTCCCCGCTCGCGGATCGCCGACATTTCGGACGCCCTCTGTGCTCGTCACGCGCGTTCTACCGTTGAAAGCTCAAGAGAGGCGCCGGTGCGGGGTAAGCCATGGCTGCACCATCGGTCGCGGTCGCCGACGCGACTGCGTGGTTGCCCTTTCAATCACTGGGAGTTAGCTGGCAACGTCGCAGGGCTGTGCCCTGTGAGGCTGCGGTGCCTATATCCCCAGTTCAGGGCAATTGTGTTGCGTTGCGCATCGCAACGTCGAGAAGTCGCTCGCGGCCTGCGGGGCTTTGTGAACACTACTGTGAAGCAGTGGCATCCGCACGGGCTCCGGGCCGCCCGCCGCCGATCCGGCCCTCGGCCGACATGCGATCTTTGCGAGTCTCCCCGTTCAGTTGGACGATTGTCCAGCTCAGGCGGGGTTCCGCCGCTCGGGCGCACCCCCCGAGTCTGGTCAAATCTGAAGCCGTCGGGGATGATTGTGATATGGAACACAGAATGAGTGACGCCGAGCTTCGGAAGGCGATTCGAGTTCTGCGCGAGCGCGCCGACGACGCCCGGCATCGAGGAAACGACGACGACGCCAACGGAATCGAGAGGACGATTCGTACCTATCAGGAAGAAATGACCCAGCGGTTGTGAACTGTTACGAGCCGGCCCGATGAGGGGCCGGTTCGCGTTTCTTCTCGGGAAGGGGCACCGCTGCAGTTGCGTGCGCGCAATCAGATTGCGTGCGTAGACTTCCAGCCGACACAGATTGGTGACGACGGGGGCGCGCACGGCTATGGCGATCAAGACGCTGGACGGCAAGAAATGCCTGATCACGGGTGCAGGTAGCGGGATCGGGCAGGCGACCGCCCTGGCGGCCGCGGCGGAGGGCGCCGAACTCTTTCTCACCGATATCAACGAGGTCGGCCTGGCGCAGACGGTCGAACAAGTCGGCAGCCGCGGGGGCACCGTCAGTTTCTCGCGGGCGCTCGACGTGTCCGACTACGACACCGTCGCCGCCTTCGCCGCCGATGTCCACGATCAGTTCGGCAGCCTCGACGTCGTCATGAACGTCGCCGGTATCTCCGCATGGGGGACCGTCGAGAATCTCGAACACCGCCACTGGAAGTCCATGGTGGACGTCAATCTGATGGGTCCGATCCACATCATCGAGAGTTTCCTGCCCTCGATGGTGCGGGCGGGGCGCGGCGGTCACCTGGTCAACGTCTCTTCCGCTGCCGGACTGCTGGCACTCCCGTGGCATGCAGCCTACAGCGCAAGCAAATTCGGGCTTCGCGGAGTGTCCGAGGTTTTGCGGTTCGATCTCAAACGGCACGGCATCGGCGTGAGCCTCGTGGTTCCGGGTGCGGTCAAGACGCCGCTGGTGGGGACGGTCGAGATCGCCGGGGTCGATCGCGAGGACCCGCGCATTCAGAAGGCCGTCCACCGCTTCGAGAAGCGGGCCGTCACGCCCGAGAAGGTCGCGTCCTGCATCATCGCCGGTATCAAGAAGGACCGGTACCTGGTGTACACGTCGCCGGATATCCGGTTCGGCTACTGGTGGGCGCGCAAGTTCTCGCCGCCGTACGACTTCGTGATGCAGAGGGCCAACGACCAGTTCAGCAAGTTCCTGTAGGAGCTAGAAGTCTCCGCCCCGGGCGGGGGCGCTCGGGGCCAGCACCGTCCCATCGGTGAATCGGACGCCGTCGGTGCACCGGCACTCCACCTGCCCGCCGCCGAACTGCTCGGCGTGAAGTCGCGCGTACAACCCTTGTCGCGCAAGGAGTTCGGTGTGCGTGCCGCGCTCGATCAGCGCTCCCTCGTCGATCACGAAGATCACGTCGGCGTGCTGAATGGTGGACAGCCGGTGGGCGATCGCGAGGGTGGTGCGTCCCCGCATCACCTCACCGAGAGCTCGCTGGACGAGTCGCTCGGAGACCGTGTCGAGTGCGGACGTCGCCTCGTCGAGGATCAGAACGCGGGGGTTCTTCAGCAGCACCCGCGCGATCGCCAATCGCTGCTTCTCGCCACCGGACAGGCGGAATCCTCGTTCACCCACCAGGGTGTCGTATCCGTCGTCGAATCCGAGGACGCGGTCGTGAATGTTGGCGGCCGCCGCGGCGGCCTGCAGTTCGGCGTCGGTCGCGTCCGGTTTGGCATATCGAAGGTTGTCGGCGATCGAGGCGTGGAACAGATACGGGTCCTGGGTGACCATTCCGACCGCTTCGGCGAGCGAGCTCATGGTCAGGTCGCGCACATCGTGGCCGTCGACCCGGACGGCGCCACTGTCAACCTCGTACAGGCGCGGCACGAGATAACAGAGCGTGGTCTTGCCTGCGCCGGACGGTCCGACGAAGGCGGCGAGCTGACCCGGCTCGATCTCCAGCGACGTGCCCGCGACCGCCCAGCGCCTGCTGCGAGGTTCCGCCGGTTCGAATTCGGGCGTCGCCGCGGCCGGGAGCCGAGGCGCGACGGTCGCGACGCCGCGCATGCCGCCGCCCCCGCCGCCGCGACCCAGGCTGCGCAGTGCCACCGGGTCGGGATCGGCGGTGGCCAGCCGGACGGGCGCGGGATACGCGAAGTACACGTCGTCCAACTCCACCCGCCCGGGGGAGTCCGTGGGCAACTCGACGGCGTCCGGGCGGTTCACGATCGCGGGTTGCAGGTCGAGGTACTCGAAGATGCGGCGGAACAACGCCATCGACGTCTGGACGTCGAGGGTGACCCGCATCAGCGAGACCAACGGTTGCAGCAACCTGGCCTGCAGGGTCGAGAACGCGACGAGGGTGCCCGCCGACAGCGCCGCGGAACCGCCGCTGACGAGGTAGCCCGCCAGCAGGTAGACGAGAGCGGGAGTGATCGCCATGAACGAGCTGACGACGGCGAAGAAGCCCTGCCCCGTCATGGCCTGCCGCACCTGGAGTTCGGTCTGCCGGGCGTTCTCGGTTCGATACCGGTCGAGTTCGGTATCGGCCTGGTTGAACACTTTCGTCAGCAGCACACCCGAGACGCTCAGCGCTTCCTCGGTGATTGCGGTCATGTCCGACAACGACTCCTGCGTCTTGCGCGCCAGAACCCGTCGCCGGGCGCCGACCCGCCGCTGCAGATAGACGAAGCCGGGGAGCAGTGCAACCGCGAGAAGCGTCAGCTGCCACGACAGCAGCAGCATCGCGATGAGGGACGCCGTGACGGTGACAACATTCGACAGGATGCTCGACGCCGTGGACGTGAGGACCGACCGCACCCCACCGACGTCGTTGGCGAGACGCGATTGGATCGAGCCTGTCTTGGTGGACGTGAAGAACGCCAGTTCCATCTTCTCGAGGTGAGCGAACAGACGCTCCCGGAGATCCGCCATCGACAGGTTGCCGACCTTGGTGGTGAGGTAGCTCTGGCCGACGCCGATCAACGAACCCGCCAGCGTCACCACGATCATGGCCACGACCAGCCACAGCAGCAATGTCAGATGGACACCGCTGCCGTCGGTGGGAAACAGTGCGCGGTCGAATACAGCCTTCGTGAGGAACGGATTCACGATGCCGAGCAGTGAGGACACGACGATGGCGGCCGCGACGAGCACCAGCCACCCGCGGTAGGGACGGAGAAGAGCCCAGATGCGGGGGAGTAGCGAAGGCTCGGCGGGTGCTTCCGAGGCTTGCTGTGTGGATGTGGGACCGGTCGCGGGCATCTCCCCATCGTGCCCATCCGCCGCGGCCCTGGCGAGCCGATTCGACGCGGCCCGTCCCGCTGTTCCGGTCCGGTGGTTACGGTAGGTCCCCGTGCTCGGGGATGCCGAGTTCGTCTCGCACCGCGGCGAGGAAGTCTTCCTGGGCACTCATCCCGGCGTGGAAGTGGTCGGCGAACTGCTGCTGGCGGGTGGACAGGGCGTCCGCCGACACGACGTCATCCGTCGCGAAGTCGGTGCTCAGCCAGCCGACCGTCTCGGATCCGGCCAGATACTCGACCACCATTCGCCGTGCCGATTCCACGACCGGTTCGGATCCGATCAACTCCACCGCCGTGAACTTCGAGCCGAGCACGATGTTCTGTCGAGGTAGCGGGCGGAGGACATCGGCGATCATGGTCAGGAGGTCGGGTCCGTCGAAGCGGTCAAATGCCACCGAGACGGAACCCGACGTGATGCGCACCTCGTTGGCCGCGGTCAGGAGTTCCGAGTAGATCTGCTGCCGCTGCGTTCGCAGGAACTCGTTCGAGGATTGATTCACCGTCGCCTCCACCTGATTCGACGTGTTCAGCAAGGTGAACACCCCTCCGCACACCGAGCCGATCAGCGTGCCGACGACGGCCATCGAGGCCACGAGCAGGCTGAGTCGAAATTCGTGGCGCCGCACGTCCGTTCGCTCGGGAGGTTTGACGCCGTCACGCTCGCTCATCGTCCTGCTCCCTTCGCCGCACCACCGGTTTCCACCGACTCTCCCGCCTGGCCGGCGCCCCGTCGCGCGTAGTCGACTACTCGGGTCGTGACACCCCGCCGGGAGCGCTGAGCCGGGCCACCTGCGCCGCGAGGTACTGCTGCTCAGGCACGCTGGTGGTGCGGTTCGCCGCCGAGCGGTAATGCGTGAGGGCCGATTCGGTGTCGCCGGCCATATCGAACAGGTGAGCGCGGACGGCGTCGAGTCGATAGTGCCCGGCCAGGGTCACGTCGAGGGGCTCGAGCATCGTCAGCCCCGCGGCCGGTCCGTGCACCATCGCCGCGGCCACCGCGCGGTTCAGCGTCACCATCGGATTGTCCGACATGCGCTCGAGCAGACCGTACAGCGCGAGGATCTGTGCCCAGTCGGTGTCTTCGACCCGATCCGCGTCGTCGTGCACCGCCGCGATTCCGGCCTGCAGCTGGTAGGCCCCGATCGAACCGTGGGCGACGGCGTCCATCACCACCCGCTGACCCTCGACGATCAGTTCCCGGTTCCACAGCGTGCGGTCCTGCTCGGCCAGCGGGATCAGCTCGCCGTGCGGGCCGGTGCGGGCGGGGCGGCGGGCATCGGTCAGCAGCATCAACGCCAGCAGCCCACCCACCTCACCGTCGTCGGGCAGCATCGCGTGCACCGCCCGCGCGAGCCGGATCGCCTCGGCCGACAGTTCGGTGCGGTGCAGGTGATCGCCGATGCTGCTGGCGTATCCCTCGTTGAAGATCAGGTAGAGCACGTGCAGCACCGACCGCAGGCGTTCCGTCCACTCGTCACCCGTCGGCCGCCGGAACGGTATCCCCGAGGCCGTGATGCGTTGCTTTCCGCGACTGATCCGTTGTGCCATCGTCGCTTCCGGAACCAGGAACGCGTTGGCGATCTCGGCGGTGGTGAGCCCCCCGACCGCACGCAACGTCAACGCGATGGCCGAGGCCGGGGTGAGAGCAGGATGGCAGCACAGGAACAGCAGGAGCAGGGTGTCGTCCCGATCCGGCACGTCCGTCGACGGCGGCACCTGCCGGGCAACCACCTCCTCCCGCGTGCGGCGGGCGATCTCGCTGCGGATCTGATCGGTCATCTTGCGGGTGGCGGTCTGGATCAGCCAGCCCCGCGGATTGTCCGGCAACCCCTCCCGCGGCCAGTGCCGGGCCGCCGCGAGCAGCGCCTCCTGCACCGCGTCCTCGGACCCCTCGAAATCACCGGACCTCCGCACGAGCACACCGAGGACCTGCGGCGCGAGGTCGCGCAGCAGGCCCTCGATTGCGGCGCCGGTACTCACAGATCGGTGTCGGGCGCGCCCATCACCTGCCGAACCTCGATCGGCTGCTGGATCGGTGCGCCGTCCGGCCCCGGTGCCGCCGACGTCTGCGCGGCGATCTCCAGCGCCCGTGCCTCGGATTCCACGTCGATCATGCGGTATCCGGCGAGCAGTTCCTTCGATTCGGGGAACGGTCCGTCGGTCACCACCGGAGCGCCCTTGCCGTCGAAGGTGACACGCTTCGCGACGTCCGGTCCGGCGAGCCCCTGAGCGTCGACGAGTTCACCCTTCGCGACGAGTTCCGTATTGAGGTCGTGCTGGAACCGGATGTGCGCCTGCACGTCCTCCGGCTTCCATTCGGTCATCGGCACGTCGCACCCCGCGCCGCCCTCGTAGTGCTGCAGCAACATGAACTTCGGCATCTCTGTCTCCTCACCCGGTGTGGCGCCCATTCTGGCGCTTTCAGGAACAGGACGGAGCACATCCGGGGTTCTCGACATCCTTCGGGAACTTTCTTCGAGGAAATCGTTTCAGCGGTGCCCGGCGTGCAGACAGTCCTCGAACAGGGTGCGCACTTCGGCGACGTGCCGGTCGAGATCCGCGAGGTCCCAGCCGTCGGTCGGCACGGGTGCGAGGACGTCGACGTCGACTGTGCCGGGGTGCGCGACGAGCGAGTTCCGCCACATCAGTTCGCCCGCGTTGTGGATGACGATCGGCACGATCGGCACTCCCGCCTGCATCGCCAGGTGGAATCCGCCCTTCTTGAACTTGCCGAGGCGCGGAGTCGGCGAGCGGGTGCCCTCGGGGGCGATCGCGATGGAGATGCCGGACTGCAATTTGTCCACGGCCGGGCGGAGGGCAGCCCTCGCCTTCGTGCTGTCCGCCCTGTCGATGTACGCGACGTCGAGCAGCGCCCCCACGGGAATGAACCGGGGATCGCGCGCAGCCTCCTTCTTCGCGACGCCGGTGACGTCGCGACGGATGACGCTGCCGATCACCAGCATGTCGAGCGAACTCTGGTGATTGAACATGAAGACCGCCGGCCTGGCCGACCACGCGTTCTCCTTGCCCTTGATCCGCACGTTGATCCCACAGATCGCGAGCGCGAGATCCGGGCCGAAGCTGCCGACCAGGTTGGCGCCCGTCTGCCGGTTCTGGGTGAGCAGGCCGGCGGAGACGCCGAACGCGGCCGCCCCCATCAGCGCGCCGATCGCGGTGGTGGTGCGGGCGATGGACATCGGGTCGGCGCCGCTCTCCGGTGGTCGCAGATTCACCGACGGCCAGCCGTTCTGCCGCGCGGTCGCCGCGAGCTTGCTGTCGGGGTTCAGTGCCACGGGATGTCCTACCGACTTCAGCATCGGAACATCTTCTGCGCCGTTGGAGTACGCGAAGCTGTCACCCAGGTCCGCTCCGTGCTTGTCGGCGTACTCGCGCAGTGCCTCGGCCTTGGCCGGACCCCACAGCGGCGGCGATTCAAGTTTCCCGGTGAGCATCCCGTCCAGAACCGCGGGCCGGGTGCACAGCACGTCCTCGGCGTCGATGTCGAGGTCCGCGGCCACCGACAGTGCCTGATAGGGGGTGGCAGAGGTGGCCATCACCACCCGGTGACCGGCGTGCCGGTGCGCGGCGAGCAGTCCCCGGACCTCCGAGAAGATCATCCTGGCGATCTCCTGGCGGAACAGCCGCTGCCCCCACTCCTGCATCTCGTCCTCCATGCGCCCGGCCAGGCTCTGCACTCCGATGCGCATCAGGTTGCCGACATCGGCACCCCGGAAGCGGGTCTCCACCGCGGCGCCCGTGGTGCGCAGAAGCTCGGCCACGCTGATGTCGAAGCGACGCAGGCGGTCCCGGTAGACGACGCTCGCGGAGTACCCGCTGATCAAGGTGCCGTCCAGATCGAACGCGGCGAGGGTGCCCGCGCCGGGAACGGCGGCCGCGATGTCGTCGTGGAGACTGCGGAGATCGCTCATCTACTCACCTACCACCCATCTGGTCGAGATTTTCGTGCGCGATGGCCCGGATGCGCAGCACCTGATCGATCAGGGCCTGGAGTTCGGCCTCGAACTCGACCCGCCGGGCCGCCATGTTCTCGGCATTCGGTTCGACCAGGCCCCGGTTTCGTGCCAGCTTGAGCGCGGTCGTGAAGAGTTCGGCCGAAATCGACTCGCTGCTCCCGATCTGCTGCCGGAGGCGCTCCTGCTCGGCGAGCGCGAGGCACGACGTCATGAAGGCCTTCTCGTCGAACTTCCGGTCGACGGGAGTGCGCAGCAGCTGACCCGCGACCACGGCGTACGCCTCGAGGAACGGCTGCAGAACCCGGTGCGCCAGATGAATACGCATCCCGGACAACAGGTTCACCGCATGCTGCGGGTCACCCAGATTCGACTCCCACGCCGGGTCGATCAGATCCAGTTCGGCCCGCAGTTCCTTCCGGAAGCTGTCCTTCTCGCTGAAGAAGAACTCGAACTTGAGGAGATCGCGAATTCGCAGCGCCGCATCCCATCCGTCGTTCAGCGGATCGGTGAACTGCTGATCGACGGCCGCCCGCAGCACCATCTCCGCGATCGCCCGCATCACCAGGAAGTGAATCGTGTTGTTGCGGTAGAACGCTGCCACGAGATGCTGATCCCGGCCGAGGTAGAACACCCGTTCGCTGCCCTGATCGAAACTCCGCAGGACACCGGAATCGAGGTGGGTGCGCACGGCCTTGCGGATCACCTGTGGGTCGGTCAGGTCCACGTCGCCCGCGGTCGGCAACGAGCGCGCCGTGATGTAGTCCACGAGTGGTCCGAGGATGGCACCGACCTCGGCGACGGTGAGCGCCCGGTCCTCGATGCCGAGGAACGCGAGCATGACGAGCGAGGACGCCGTGACGGGCGTGACCTCGTTGATGCGGTGGCACACCTCGAATGCCGTCTTCTGCACCGCCAGCCGCAGGTCGTCCTCCTGGCCGAGGTAGTCCGCCAGCGACATCGGCCTGCCCACGTTGACGTGTGCGACGCCGTGCCGTTGACCCTGTGCCCGAACGTATCCGAAGAGCCAGCGCAGACTCTCCTTGCTCTTCGCCTGGCCGTGCGCCTCCGCCGCCATCGCCCCGACCTCGTACAGCTGGTCGTAGGTCAGCGACACCGGGACGAGATACACGTCGGACGTCCCGCTGCTCCGGAAGGCTTTCGCGAGGTAGTTGAGCAGACCGAACCGCGGCGGCCGCAGCTTCCCCGTGCGGCTGCGCCCACCCTCGATGTACCACTCGAGGTTGAACCGCTTGGTGAGCAGATAGCGCATGTACTCGCGGAGCGTCCACTTGTAGATCTCGTCGCCGTCGAACTTCCGGCGAATGAACACGGTGCCGCTGCGCTTGCCGATCGGTCCGATGGGCCAGAAGTTGATGTTCAGACCGCCCATCACGTGGTTGAGCGGAAGATCGTTCGCGAGCAGCGCCGGACGCAGTACCAGCGGGTCGAGGTACGAGCGGTGGCTGGGCAGGAACACCAGGGAATGTTCCTTGTTCAGCTCCCGCAGCTCGTCGAGCCGGGTGGTGTCGACGTCGAGGCGGTAGGCGCGGGAGAAGTAGCGGCCCAACTGGTCCCACAGCGCGATGGCACGCCTGCTCTGTGCGGCGACCATCTCGTCCAGTGCCCCACGGGCCCGCCGATCCACCTCGGCGACGGGGAGGTTCAACTTCGCGGACAGCTCCCGGGTGCCGTCGTGGTACCGGCTCGCGTCGGTGATTTCGTCGACGACGAACTTCGACACCTTGTACTGCGTGCCCAGCAGGGTCCGCTCGGCCCGCTCGAGGGTCAGCGCGGCCTGGCGGCGAATGAAATCCGGAAGCGACCCGCCGCCGTTCTCGGCGAGCCGGCGTTCGAGGTCGCTGAGCGGGGCCGGATCGCCTTCCAGGACCTGGCACCGGGCCGGGTCGTCGCGCATCACCCGGCGCTGCATGTTCTGGCCGGGGTGCAGCGGATCGCGCAGCGACAGCGTCTCCCGGAATCGCTGCGCGCCGTCCGGATGGGTCTCCTTCGGCAGCCAGACCACCCGGAGCGGGGTGAGCAGCGGATCATCCTTCCGGCGCACGAGATCGGCGAGGGCCTGGTCGGTGACGCGGACCGTCGGCGGCGGCTGACCGGAGTCGTTCGCCTGCCGCTCCAGCCACGTCCGGAGAACGTCGTCCTCCATGTCACTCATCGTCTCGATGAGATAGACCCGTGGCCGTGTCGTCTGCTCGTCCATCGCGTCAGCCTTTCCTTTCACCCGCGGCCCAGTTCGACGATCTCGTCGAGACTCTCCTGCAGGCACAACATGAACCGCGCCGGCTCGGTGACGGCGGCGGTGTCGAGATTGACGCCGATGCAACACGTGCCGACGTGGGAGACGAGGGTGGCCATGACCGCACAGCCGGGGGCCGGGCCGAACGGGAACATCCGCTCGATCCGGGCACCAGCCAGGTACACGGGCACCGGGACACCGGCGACGTTGCTGGCCTGCAGATCGAGACCCGTCGACTGCGAGAGGTACCAGTTCGCCAGCACCACCGTCGGAAGCCGGACCAGGAGTGGGGCGGCCGAATCCAGCAGTCCGAGTGCGGGTTCCTGGCGCAGCCCCAGGATGATCGCGCGCACCTTCTTGATCCGCGCGACAGGGTCGCGCTCACCGACAGGTCCGGCGAATCGGGCCGCGGCGAACCGGTTGCCGCCCGTCGGATCCGACGCCGAACGCATGCTCACCGGCATGCCCACCGGAATCGTCTCGAGGTCGTGGCCGAACGATTCGTGGTAGCGGCGGAAGCCGCCCAGGAGGGCCGCCACATACGCGTCGTTCAGCGACCCTCCCGCGACGTGAGCGGCGGAACGCAGTTCGTCGACACTCACCTCGAGCACCCCGAACCAGCGTCCGAGTCCACGGTCGCGCAGCAGGTCCGAACCCGTGGTCGGGGGAGGGGTCACCACCCGGCGGATCGAGTTCGCGTAACCGGCGACCTCTGTGACACTGCCCACCGGGTCGCCCACGACCGTCATCGCCGTCCGCACCGCGCCGCGGATCAGGCCGCCGAGACGGCCGGGGGCGCTGCGCACGTTGTCGAGCGCCTGCTCGAACAGTGCGCCGCCGCCCGACATCTGCTCCGGTAACGGCGCGGGCCGATCCGGTTTGTCCGGGGACGGTTCGGGGCGCCTGCTGTGCAGCAGCGTCATCAACTGGATGCCGCCGAGACCGTCCGTGATGCTGTGATGCGTCTTCACCACGTAGACGGCGCGGCCGTCGTCCAGTCCTTCGATGAGCATCGCGCTCCACGGCGGCCGGGCGCGGTCGAACGGCTCGGTCGCCATATGCCTGCACATCCGGAGCGCGTGGTCGAACGTCGCCGGCTCCGGCAGTCGCACCCGCGACAGGTGATAGTCGAGATCGAACTCGGGGTCGACCGACCACATCGGGTTGCCCAGCCGCAACGTCGGCTCCACCACCCGCATCCGGATACGCGGCACCATGTGCGACGCCCATTCGTGGGCGCGCACCAGCCGGTCCCAGTCCGGCGGTTTGTCGAGCACGTCGACCGCGACGATCGGTGAGCGCAGCTTCGGCTGCACCTCCTCCATCCGCCACATCCCGGTCTCGAAGTCGGACATCGTGCGGTCCGCTCCCCAGGCGACGTCGGAGAAATCCACGTCGACGGCACTCGGCGGTATCAGAGGTTCGCCGTCGGCCATGCCCACCCTCATTCGGTTGCTCGAGTTGCCCTCAGCTGCTGCTTTTCCAGTGTGGACCCGCCCCGCAGATCGCGTCCCTGGTTCCGTCGGATTACGCACCGGACTTTCTGTCTAAGGTGAGGACGTGCCGACTCTCCACCACGCGACGCTCGACAGGATCGACCCGGCCACGCTCTACCGGATCATGGTCCTGCGGACCGACGTGTTCGTCTTCGAGCAGGGCATCGTGTCGGAACCCGAACTCGACGGGCGCGACCTCGAACCGACCACCACCCAGTTCTGGGCGGAGGAGGACGGCGAGGTTCTCGCGACACTGCGTGTGCTGGCCGACGAACCGACACTGCATCTCGGACGCGTCGCCACCGCCGCCCACGCCCGCGGACGGGGACTCGCGGGCCGGCTGCTCGAAGCCGTGTTCGAGGCGTTCCCGGGACCCATCGAGATCTCCGCCCAGGCCTACCTCGAAAACTGGTACGACCGTTACGGTTTTCGCAGAACCGGCGAGAACTACCTCGAAGCCGGCATCGACCACCTGCCGATGAGGCGCTCCGCGCCCGTGCGTGGCTGACGAGTCTCCGGACTCCTTCACCGCCCACGGAGTTGTCGTAGGCTGCCGTCATGGCGAAAAGCTTCGAATACTCCGAACAGATCGCGTACCCGATCGACCGGGTGCACGCGACGGTGACGGATCGGGCGTTCTGGCAGCACCGGTTCGAAGAGGCGCCGGAGAAACTCACCCTCGACGACAGTCGCGGCCCCGGCACCCTGACGGCGACGATGCGCGACACCATCGGCGCGTCCTCCCTCCCCGGGCTGGTCCGTAAGGTCGTCTCGGGTGAACTGAAGGTCGAGCGTGCCGACGAATGGGGCGCCCTCGACGGCGACCGCGCCGACGGCCGGATCAGTGGCAGCTCCACCGGGATCCCGGTGAAGATCGAGTGCACGTCGGTGCTCCGCGCGTCGGGCGACGTCACCGTCCTGGACGTCGCCGGATCGGTGCAGGTCAAGATTCCGCTCGTCGGCGGACAGATCGAATCCCTCGTCAGGAAGCTGGTCGGCGACATGGTCGGGCAGGACCGCGACGCGATCGAGAAGTGGCTCGGCGACAGCTGACGCTCACGCCCCGGACGCCGGACCGTCGAGTTCGACGTCCAGCGTGCGGGCACCCGGCCCCGCCGTTCCCAGCCGGTCGTGGGTGTTGACGATCGCACAACTCCCGAGCGACAGGCACCCGCAGCCGATGCAGCCGGTCAGGTTGTCGCGGAGCCGGATCAGCTGCTCGATCCGCTGATCCAGATCCGCATGCCACCGCGTCGAGAGCTTCTCCCAGTCCTTCCGGTTCGGCGTGCGGCCCTCAGGAAGGGTCGCGAGGGCGTCCCGGATCTCGGCCAGCGGAATCCCGACCCGCTGGGCGATGCGGATGAACGCGACCCGGCGCAGCGTGTCCCTGCGATAGCGACGCTGATTGCCGGACGTCCGCCTGCTGGTGATCAGTCCCTCGCGCTCGTAGAAGTGCAACGCCGACACCGCCACGCCACTGCGCTCCGACAGCTGCCCCGGCGTCAGTTCCTTGGCTCTCCACTCGGGCATCTCCACGACAGGCAACCTTTCACGCGGCTACCTGAACAATACTCGAGGTCACTCGCGGCGGAGATGTCCGTGCAGGTGGTGCGTGAGCGGAGTCAGGTCGTGCGCCATCCACAGGTCGTACGTCAGGTCGCCGCCGCGCACCGACAACTGTCGCCGGATGCTGTGCACCGATTTCGCGTCCGGCGACGCGCACAGCGCCACCATCGACAACTCGATGGTCCCCTCCCGGATCTGACCACGGTGGATCTCCGTGAATCCGGTCGGCTGGGCCACGAGCAGTTCCGCCTCGTCCTCGGCGACGAGCCGCAGAAACCCGGACTCCGAGTGCAACGGCCGCCCGCTGCCCGCCTCCCGCGTCCGAGACCGATACGCCAGGAACGGTTTACCGGTGGGGGCGAATTCGATCTCCTCGGTGTACGCGAAGTCGTCGATCGTCGGGTACGCGCCCTCGCCCTCGCCGCGCCACAAACCGGCGAACGGCGCCAGGGCGAGGGGAACGGACGAAAGTGGCGGCGGGTTCGCAGACGAACTCGCCGCCGCATCCGAGTGCGCCGGCGAGAGAGTCGAGTTCTCGTCCATGAGATACCTCCGCCGTTTCACGGTACTCGCCTGCGGCGCCGAGGGACACGGTCGGCGCCGGAGTGTTTGAGCGTGCCTGCCGGGGCCGCCGGCATTACCGTCTAGACATGAACGCGTCCGGTTCTGCACCGCTGGGGGCCAACTCCGAAGTCGGGCAGCTGCGTGCCGTCCTCCTGCACCGGCCCGGGGACGAACTGAAGCGGCTCACGCCCCGCAACAACGACCAACTGCTCTTCGACGGACTGCCCTGGGTCGACCGCGCGCAGGAAGAGCACGACGCGTTCGCGGACCTCCTGCGCAGCCGCGGCGTCGAGGTCCTGCTGCTGTCCGACCTGCTCACCGAGACACTCGGCGCCAGCGGCGCCGCCCGAATACAGGGCATCGGCGCGGCCGTCGACCCACGCAAACTCGGGCACACCCTGGCGCAGGAACTGGCCGCACACCTCCGCGGTGTCCCGGCCTCCGACCTCTCCACCATCCTCACTGCGGGCATGACCTTCGACGAACTCCCCGTCGCCGCCAACACGGCGTCGCTGGTCCGTCGCATGCACCACGGCGGCGACTTCGTCATCGACCCGCTGCCCAACCTGCTGTTCACCCGCGACTCGTCGTTCTGGATCGGGCCCCGCGTCGCGATCACGTCTCTCGCCCTGCCCGCCCGGGTCCGCGAAACATCCCTCACCGACATCATCTACGCCCACCACCCGCGTTTCCGCGGCGCCCGGCGCGCCTACGAATCCCACACCGCCCCCGTCGAAGGCGGTGACGTCCTGCTCCTCGCCCCGGGAGTCGTCGCCGTCGGGGTGGGGGAACGCACCACACCGGCAGGCGCCGAGGCGTTGGCGCGCAGCGTCTTCGAGGACGAACTGGCGCACACCGTGCTGGTGGTGCCCATCGCGCAGGCCAGGGCGTCGATGCACCTCGACACCGTCTGCACGATGGTCGACCACGACGCCGTCGTGATGTACCCGATCATTCAGGACACGCTGTCGGCGTTCACCATTCACCGCGAGGACAACGGCGTGTCGATCCGCGGAGCCGATCCGTTCCTCACCGCCGCCGCCGAGGCCATGGGCATCGGCAAGCTGCGCGTCATCGACACCGGACTCGACAACGTCACTGCCGAACGCGAGCAGTGGGACGACGGAAACAACACGCTCGCACTCGCACCCGGCGTCGTCGTCGCATACGAACGGAACGTCGAGACCAACGCCCGGCTCGAGGCGTCGGGGATCGAGGTACTGCGGATCGCCGGTTCCGAACTCGGCTCCGGCCGCGGCGGGCCCCGCTGCATGTCCTGTCCGGTGGCCCGCGACCCGCTGTAGGCGGCGCCGCCGCCCGTGCGCCTTTCTGGTAGTCGGAGCAACCAGAAAGGCGCACGAGCCCGAAGGGCCTAAAGGACCTCGCGGACCTTCTCGGCCGGGCGGGCGAGGACAGTGCCCTTGTTCGTCACGACGATCGGTCGCTCGATGAGGATGGGGTTGTCCACCATCGCTTCCAGCAGTTCGTCCTCGGACGCCTCGGCGAGCCCGAGTTCCTTGAAGACGGCCTCCTTCTTACGGATCGCCTCGCTCGGCTTCAGGCCGGCGTCGTCGAGAAGTTTGCGCAACCCGTCCCGTGAGGGCGGGGTCTCGAGGTACTTCACGACGGTCGGCTCGATGCCCGCGTCCCGGATCAGTCCGAGGACGGTGCGGGACGTGTTGCATCGCTGGTTGTGGTAGATGGTCGCGGTGTTCGCCATACCCGACATTCTGCACCGGGGAACAAACGCGCCCGCAGGGAGCGCTGAACCTGGGGTAGTAACTCGTGAATAGTCGACGAAAGAGGGAGATCGATCATGGCCGAGCACAGGGACGCGACTCCGCGGCGCATCGTCATCGCGGGTGGACACGGGAAGATCGCCCGTCACCTCATCAAGATTCTCACCGCGCGCGGTGACCGTGCGGTCGCGCTGATCCGCAACCCCGATCACGAGCACGAGGTGGCGGCGCTCGGCGCCGAACCGGTGGTGATCGATCTGGAGACGGCGAGCGCGGACGACGTGGCGAAGACGCTCGTCGGCGCGGACGCCGCGGTGTTCGCCGCAGGCGCCGGCCCAGGCAGCGGCATCGCCCGCAAGGACACCGTCGACCGTGGGGCCGCGGTCCTCCTCGCCGACGCCGCAGAGAAGGCGGGAACGCGGCGATTCGTTCAGGTCGGTTCGTTCGGGGCGGGGGAGCCGATCCCCGAGGGCACCGACGACGTGTTCGCCGCCTACCTCGTCGCGAAGACGGCCGCCGAGGAAGACCTGCGCGCCCGCACCCACCTCGACTGGACGATTCTCCGTCCGGGCGGTCTGCTGGACGACGACCCGACGGGTCATGTCACGCTCACCGCGCCTCCCCTCGAACGCGGCACCGTCACGCGCGCCGACGTCGCCGCAGTGGTCGCGGCGCTCCTGGATCACCCGGACACTGCGAAGAAGACGCTCATGCTGACGTCCGGCCCCACGTCGATCGAGGAGGCCGTCGCCGCGGTGTAAGCATTGCGGCGCCGCAACCGCGCAACTACGGTCTGATACAACGCGTGGAACAACGGAGGTGGCGCCGGCCGTGGACATCGACATCGATCCGGATTCGTCGACCGCCCCGTTCGACCAGTTGCGATTGCAGATCATCGAGCAGGTGCGCAGTGGGCAGCTGATCGCGGGAACGAAGATCCCCACGGTCCGCGCGCTCGCCGTCGAGGTGGGTCTCGCACCGAACACGGTCGCCAAGGCGTACCGGGAACTCGGCGAGCAGGGCGTCATCGAAACCCGGGGCAAGCAGGGCACGTTCATCGCGAGCGGCGGTGACCCCATCCGCGCCGGCGCCGAGAAGGCCGCAACAGGGTATGTGCTGGAACTGCGGAAGCTGGGGGTGTCCGACGAGGAGATCCTCGGCTTCGTGCAGTCCGCTCTCCGCGGCGCCGAATGAGGACGGCGCCGCATCCAGAAGGTGTGACCCCAGAAAGGTAGACGCTCGGTATGGCTTCCGCACTCTTCCGTGACCTCGCACTACTGATCGCCCGGATCGGACTCGGCGTCGTCTTCGTCGCGCACGGCTGGCAGAAGTTCTTCGACTACGGAGTGAAGGCCACACAGGCGTCGTTCGCCGACATGGGCATCCCGCTTCCCGACATTTCGGCTGTTGCGGCCGCCACTATCGAACTCGCGGGTGGATTTGCTCTCATCGTGGGTGTGGCCACACCGATCGCCGGAATCCTGCTGTTTCTGAACATGCTCGGAGCGCTGATTCTGGTGCACGCGGACAAGGGCGTCTTCGTCGCGAACGGCGGGTACGAACTCGTCGTCGCACTCGGCGTCGGGTCGCTACTTCTGGCTGTGATCGGTGCCGGACGCCTCAGCATCGACGGGCTTCTCGGACGAGGCTCGGGATGGGGAAAAACCGCAGCGTAACGATACCGTGGGCTGGGTCTCGATTCGGTGTGACGCGGTGGGCTAGCTTGCTTTTACCATCGAAAATGACCAACGTAGTTGTTCATGGCAATGAATACTGATCTGCCTGATCAAGGTTCCGAGACCGCTGACGCGAGCGTCGGCGGAGGGCTCAAACGGGTCGGTGTTCGCACCGATCACGTCGTGTTCTCCGCCGCTGCCGCCGCGGTCTCGGCAATCGTCGTCTGGGGGCTCGTGGCCCCCGACAATCTCGACTCCACGACCGGTAAGGCACTCGACTGGCTCGTCACCGACATGGGCTGGTTGTTCGTCCTGTCGGCGTCCGGGTTCGTCCTCTTCTCACTGTGGCTCGCGTTCAGCAAGTTCGGTCACATTCCGCTTGGCAAGGACGGCGAGAAGCCCGAGTTCCGGACCGTCAGCTGGATCGCGATGATGTTCAGCGCCGGCATGGGCATCGGACTGATGTTCTTCGGCGTCGCCGAACCGCTCGCGCACTACGTGACACCCCCTCCGGGTTCTAACGGTGGCATCGGAACTGCGATGGCCACCACCATGTTCCACTGGAGCCTGCACCCCTGGGCGATGTACGCGGTTGTCGGACTGTCGATCGCGTACGGCTCGTACCGCAAGGGTCGCAAGCAGCTGTTCAGCTCCGCATTCATCCCGCTGCTCGGCCGCCGCGCCGAGGGGCCGATCGGCAAGTTCATCGACGTCCTCGCGATCTTTGCGACGCTGTTCGGTACCGCCGCTTCGCTGGGCCTCGGCGCACTGCAGATCGGTTCCGGCTTCCAGGTCGTCGGGTGGATGTCGCAGGTCAGCACGTTCCTGCTGGTCGCCATCGTCGCCCTGCTGACCCTCGCGTTCGTGGCGTCCGCCGTATCGGGTGTCGCCAAGGGAATCCAGTGGCTCTCCAACACCAACATGGTGCTCGCTATCATCCTGGCCCTGTTCGTGTTCGTCGTGGGACCGACGGTCCTGATCCTCAACCTGCTGCCCACGACGATCGGCGCCTACGCCGCGCAACTCGCGCAGATGTCGGCCCGCACCGGCGCGTCGTCCGATCCCGCGACCGGCGAATGGTTGTCCTCGTGGACCATCTTCTACTGGGCGTGGTGGATCTCCTGGACCCCCTTCGTCGGCATGTTCCTGGCACGCATCAGCCGCGGCCGGACCATCCGCCAGTTCGTGGTCGGCGTGATCGTGGTGCCGAGCGCCGTGAGCCTCGTGTGGTTCGCGATCTTCGGTGGTGCCGGAATCAGCGAGCAGCGTGACGGAATCGACCTCGCCGGACAGGACACCCAGGAGGGGCAGCTGTTCGGCATGCTCAACCACCTGCCGCTCACCGGCATCACCACCGTCCTGGTGATGATCCTCGTGGCGATCTTCTTCGTCTCCGGCGCCGACGCCGCGTCGATGGTGATGGGCACCCTGTCGCAGCGCGGTTCGCTGGAACCGCAGCGCTGGGTGGTCGTGTTCTGGGGTGTGCTCACCGGTGGCGTGGCCGCGCTCATCCTGTGGACCGGCGGCGACACCGCGCTCGACGGACTGCAGACGATGACGATCATCGCTGCGGCGCCGTTCGTCATCGTGATGATCGGGTTGTGCTTCTCGCTCTACAAGGATCTGTCCCGCGACCAGATGATCGTCGACGGCCGGGAAATGCGAAGAGAGATGCGGAGAGTGGCGGCGAAACGCCGCCGCGACCGGATCTCGTCCCGCTAGAGAAACAGTCTGCGAGCCGCTCGGTGTCCCACGGGACCCGGGCGGCTCGACTCATTCCGGTGTCAGCGCCAACTGGGGAGCCACAGTTGGTGCTGCCACATGTCCGGGGTGATCGGGACGGCCGTGAGGATCGGCCACAACCAGATGAAGTTGGCCACCACGAGACCCACATAGAGGCAGACGGCGAGCAGGCCGGTGGTGCGCCGCTCGAACGACCCCTTCGCGCTTCCCAGGATGTCGCCCAGAACCAGCGCGAGACCCATCACCATGAACGGCGCCAGCGCCACCGCGTAGAAGTAGTACATCTGGCGGTCCAGGGTGGTCAGCCACGGCAGGAACGCAGCGCCGTAGGCGGTGAGGACGGTGGCGTAACGCCAGTCCTTCCGCACCACGGTCTGCCACAGGGCCCACGCGAGCATCGGCAGTGCCAGCCACCACATGGCGGGCGTCCCGATGAGCATGACGGCCTTGACACAACTCGACGCTCCGCAGCCGGTGACGTGATCACCTTCGGCGAAGTAGTACAGCATCGGGCGCAGACCCATCGGCCACGTCCACGGCTTCGACTCCCACGGGTGATGATTGCCCGCCGAATTGGTGAGGCCTTCGTGGAACTCGAGGACGTTGCCGCTGTAGTACCACAGCGAGCGGAGCGCGCCCGGCACGAACGACCAGGGGCCGCCCGTTCCGATCTCATTGCCCACGGCATGCCGGTCCACGCCGGTCTCGCTCGCGAACCACGCCCAGTAGCTGGCGAGATACACGAAGAGTGGCACCACGACGAGCGCGTACAGCGCCGGGCCCACGTCTCGGATGCCGGCACCGAACCACGGGCGCCCCACCCCGTAGGCGCGTCGGGCCGACACATCGAATGCGACGCTGAGCAGCCCGAAGAACACGATGAAGTAGACGCCCGACCATTTGGTGCCGCACGCCAGACCCAGCATGATCCCGGCACCGAACCGCCACCAGCGCACACCGAGTCGCGGACCCCAGTCGCTGTCGCCGATCCGGCCCTCGTCGTACACGCGGGCCATGCGCTCGCGGATCTGGTCGCGGTCCACGATCAGGCAGCCGAGAGCGGCGACGGCGAACAGTGCCAGGAAGATGTCGAGCATGCCGAGCCGGGAGGACACGAACGTGACGCCGTCCGCGACCAGCAGGACCCCGGCGAGGCCGCCGATGAGAGTGGATCGGGTGAGCCGGCGGACGATGCGGATCACCAGCAGGACCATGATCGTGCCTGCCACGGCGGAGGCGAAACGCCAGCCCCACCCGTTGTAGCCGAAGATCGCCTCGCCCATCGCGATCAGTTGTTTGCCGATCGGCGGATGCACCACCAGCCCGTAGCCGGGGTTGTCCTCGAGCCAGCCGCCGGTGAGCACCTGCCAGCCCTGCGGCGCGTAGTGCTTCTCGTCGAACACGGGAGTGCCCGCGTCCGTCGGGTAGCCGAGCATCGTGAACCGGGTGATCGCCGCGATCGCCGTGACGAACAGGGTGACCACCCAGCCGCGGGCGCGGTCGACGGGACCGAAGTCGGGGGGCGGCACGAGCGGCGCCGGTCCGACCATGGACGGCTGTCGTGCTGAGGGCGTCGGTCGCTCGTCCGTCAGCATCGTCACGCCGCAATCGTAGGCTGTGGGTCATGACTGGTCGCCTAGTGCTCGCCGCAACACCGATGGGGGACGTGGGTGACGCGTCGCCGAGGCTGCGTACGGCGCTCGAGACGGCCGACGTCGTCGCCGCCGAGGACACCCGCCGCACCAAAGCTCTCGCCTCCGCTCTCGACGTGACCATCACCGGCAAGGTCGTCAGCTTCTACGACCAGGTCGAGACGGCCCGGCTGCCCGCCCTCATCGCCGACGTCGCGTCCGGCAAGACCGTTCTCCTCGTCACCGACGCCGGCATGCCCTCCGTCAGCGACCCCGGGTACCGGCTGGTGTCGGCGTGCGTGGCCGAGGATCTGGCGGTGACGTGCCTGCCCGGACCGTCGGCGGTGACGACGGCGCTCGCGCTGTCCGGGCTACCCGTCGAACGGTTCTGTTTCGACGGCTTCCCGCCCCGGAAGCAGGGCCAGCGCAAGACGTGGTTGCAGGCACTGGTCACCGAGCAACGCGCCTGCGTGTTCTTCGAGGCGCCGCACCGGCTCGCCGACTGCCTGGCCGACGCGGTCGAGGTGCTCGGCGGAACCCGACGCGCCGCCGTCTGCCGGGAACTGACCAAGACGTACGAGGAGGTCCGCCGCGGCACCCTCGCCGAACTCGCCGAGTGGGCCGCCGAAGGTGTCCGCGGCGAGATCACAGTGGTGGTGGAGGGCGCCACCCTCGTCGCGGCCGACCCCGCCGACCTCGTCGACGAGGTGGAGCGACTCGTCGCCGACGGCACCCGGCTCAAGGACGCGTGCGCGCTCGTCGCCACCACCGGTGTGTCGAAGCGGGAACTCTACGAAACGGTGCTGGCATCCCGGAAGGACTAGGTGGACGGCGACGGCTACCGCCGGAGGGCACGCTCCCCGGGAGCCAGCGAGGCGTCGTCCGCGGCCGCCTGCCCGGCGTACCAGCCGTTGGCGTCGACGGCCCTGCCGCGGGCCTTCTTGGTACGCGGAAACAGGCGATCGAACTCGGCGTCGACGGCCTCGGACTTGGTGGCCAGAATCGGCAGCAGATCGGCGACGGGAATCGACGCCTCATCGGCGGCCTCGGTCGTGGCCCGGCTGTCGGCGTCGCGCAACCGCTGCCCGATGCGGCTCGCGAAGCCCGCGAGGAAGCCCTTCCGGAACGACGTGGTGCGTGAACCACTGCGACTGTCGGCGTCCGCGAATTGCATTGTGCGCGTCGCCTGCACGAGCAGTGAGGTGAACAGCATGTCGACCTGCTGGAGGTCGAGAGGCGTTCCGACCACGGTCGCGATGGCGAGGGAGCTGAACCACACGGTGCGCACCCGGTTGGAGTCGCCGATCTCGGTGAGAAGGTGCACCTTCTCCTTGACGTACGGATTCTCCAGGTGGATGCGGCGACTGTGCACCGCAGTGTTGCCCACCCCGTTCTGGGTGTGAAGGAGAGCGGCGTTGATCGCGTAGCGCGTCATCAACTCCTGCGCCTTCGCCGTGAAGATCTCCGCCTCCTCCGCGAAATCGGTGGCCTCGGCCTTCGCGAGCAGCCCGCGGATCCTGTTGAGCACCTTTGCGTCGGCCTCGGTCTCACCCGACATCGCCGCGGCCGGGTCCGCGACCCTCACGACGGGCCACGTCGACGGCGGGGGAGTGAGCACCGTCCAGCCGGGCAGATTCGTCCACGTCAGCGACAGATCGGTGAGCTGGTAGACGGAGTGATACGGGTCTTCGAACAACAACCCGGCGGCCAGCGCCCGAACGTCGGGACCGTCGACCGGAACCCGCCCCGCCAGGTGCGACGCGCCCGGGTACTGCTCGCCGATGGTGCGAAGTTGCTCCACCCAATCCCGCGGCGCCCGGTGCGCGGCGCGCGTGCGCTCCGACTCGTGCAGCACCAGGGCCGCCGCGAGTGCCGCGTCGGATGGCTCCTTCGATCTCCGCGCCAGATGCACGACGTCGGCGGGCTGCCACCCACGCTCGTACGCGGCCGACAACTCACCCATCAGGGTGTGGACTGCAGTGGCGGCCTGAGGGCTCACTTCGTCGTCGAACACGCGCGCTCCGTTCCGGAATCCACCGTGATGAGATCGAATGTATGTTCTATTCGGCGTCATGGGGAGAGTGTGCATGCGGGGTCCGACAACAACGGACCCCGCTCGGATCAGTCCTCCACGTAGCGCGGGAACACGCCCGCCGGCGCGGGCAGCGCGGTGCCCGCCACGATGCGCGTCGAAAGGTCGCTGAACTGCCGCGCATTCGTCTGCTGCCCCAGCAGGTCGAGGATCTTCTCCGCGGCGTCCGGCATCACCGGCTGCACGAGTATGCCGACGATCCGCACCACCTCGAGCGTCACGTACAGCACCGTCGCCATCCGCTCCGGATCCGTCTTCCGGAGAACCCACGGCTCCTGCTTGGAGAAGTACCGGTTGGTCTCGCCGAGAACCGACCAGATCGCCTCCAGCGCGAGATGCAGTGCCTGGACGTCGTATTCGGCGCGAACCCGCTCGAGCAGCGCATCCGCCTGCGCGAGCATCGCCGTGTCGTCCTCGGTCAGCTCGCCGGGGGTCGGGACCTGGGCGTCGCAGTTCTTCGCGACCATCGACAGCGACCGCTGCGCGAGATTGCCGAGCTCGTTCGCCAGGTCGGCGTTGATCCGGGTGACGATGGCCTCGTGGCTGTAGCTGCCGTCCTGACCGTACGAGATCTCGCGGAGCAGGAAGAAGCGCACGGCGTCGAGGCCGTATTGCTCCACCATGGCGACGGGGTCGACGACGTTGCCGACCGACTTCGACATCTTCTCGCCCTTGTTGTAGAGGAATCCGTGCACGAAGACGCGCTTCGGCAGTTCGATTCCCGCCGACATCAGGAACGCCGGCCAGTACACGGTGTGGAACCGGGTGATGTCCTTGCCGATGATGTGCAGGTTCGCGGGCCAGAACTTGCCGAACTGCTCGGAGTCGGTGTCCGGGTATCCGGCGCCGGTCAGGTAGTTGGTGAGCGCGTCCACCCACACGTACATGACGTGCTCGGGATGATCGGGAACGGGAACGCCCCAGTCGAACGTCGTGCGGGAGATCGACAGGTCCTTCAGTCCGCCCTTGACGAAGCTGACGATCTCGTTGCGCCGCGTCGCGGGCGCGATGAAGTCGGGGTTCTCCTCGTACAGGCGGAGCAGCTTGTCCTGGTACTCGGACAGCTTGAAGAAGTACGTGGACTCCTCCGTCCACTCGACCGGGGTGCCCGTCTCGGTGGACAGGCGCGTTCCGTCGTCCTGCAGCGTGGTCTCGGCCTCGGTGTAGAACGCCTCGTCGCGGACCGAGTACCAGCCCGAGTACGTGTCGAGGTAGATGTCGCCGTTGTCGAGCATCTTCTGCCAGATCGCCTTGCTGGCTTCTTCGTGATCGGCGTCCGTGGTGCGGATGAACCGGTCGAAGGAGATGTTCAACGTCTTGTCCATGGCCTCGAACACGTCCGAGTTACGCGCGGCGAGCTCGCGGACGTCGATGCCTTCCTTGGCCGCCGTCTGCTGCATCTTCAGGCCGTGCTCGTCGGTTCCCGTCATGAAGAAGACGTCGAACCCGTCCAGACGCTTGAAGCGTGCGAGGGCGTCGGAGGAGATGTACTCGTAGGCGTGGCCGATGTGCGGGACGCCGTTCGGGTACGCGATCGCCGTCGTCAGATAGAAAGGTGGCCGCGAGGCGGTGGAATCAGCAGCATTCATGGTGCGACCACTCTATCTGCGCGCCGCCGTTTCGTGACGCGCAGATAGCGGGTTCTACGCCGGTCCGGTGCCGTCCTCGTCGGTGACGGTGCGTGACTCGTACGCCGCGCGGGCCGACTTGTTCGTGGACCTGACCTGGTCGGGAACCATCCGGCGGATCGCGAAGTCGCGAGCGAACTGCGGAAATATGGTGACCAGGCGCGCCAGCGGACCCACGTACCGGGGGATGGTGACCTCGAACCGGGGGCGGTGGATCACCGCGACCACGGTCTTCGCGACGTCGGCCGGTACCAGCAGTTTCGCCGCGCCGGTCGCCGTTCCGGCCGCGAGTTCGGTGTCGACGACACCCGGCATGATCACCGAGATCTGCACGCCCGACCCGCGCAGCTCCTCGCGGACGCCGGTCAGGTAGCCGAGCACGCCGTGTTTCGTCGCGGCATACGTCGACTCGCCGGGTGGTGCGACCTTCGACGCTGCCGACGCCACCGTGACGATCTGACCGCGGCCGCGCTCACGCATCGACGGCGCCACCAGTCTCACCCCGCGGATGACCCCGTGCAGGTTCACGGCGAGCTGCCGATCCGTCGCGGACTCGGGTTCCTCGTCGAACCTCCCGACCCACATGACGCCCGCGTTGTTGACGAGCACGTCGATCGGGCCCCAGTGATCCTCGACGGCCGTGAGGAATGCCGAGAACGACGCGGTGTCGGTGACGTCCAGTTCGAGGCCCTCCACCGTCCCGCCCGCCCGGCCGAGTTCGTCCGCGGTCCGGCGGGCCGCGGCGCCGTCGACGTCGCCGATCGCGACCCGTGCGCCGGCCAGTGCCAGCTGTCGGGCGATCTCCCTCCCGATTCCCCTCGCACCACCGGTCACCGCGATCACGCGGCCGTTCATCGAGCTCGAAGTCATGGACACGGCTCCCTCCCCGTCGGGGAGAAAGTACCGCATGTGACACGTGCGGCGGCGGCGTCGACAATGTCCGCATGAGCAAAGACCGTCCCGCCCCGGAAGCCCCTGCGCCGCTGTTCCCGCTCGTCGACTCGCACACCCACCTCGACGCGTGTGGTGCCTCGGACGCCGCGAGCGTCACGGCGATCGTCGACCGGGCCGCCGCGGTCGGGGTGGAGCGGGTGGTCACGGTGGCCGACGACCTGGCGGCCGCGCAGTTCGCCGTCGACGCGGCCCACTGGGATCCCCGCGTCTACGCGGCCGTGGCCATCCACCCGACCCGGGCGAACGTGCTCGACGACGCGACCAGGGCGGAGATCGAGCGGCTCGCCGGTGATCCCCGGGTGGTCGCGGTGGGGGAGACGGGACTCGACTTCTACTGGCCCGGGAAACTCGACGGCTGCGCGACGATCCCCGAGCAGACCGAGGGCTTCCGCTGGCACATCGACCTCGCGAAGCGGCTCGGCAAGACGTTGATGATCCACAACCGGGAGGCCGACCAGGCGCTGTTGCAGGTTCTGCGTGAGGAGGGTGCGCCGGAGACTGTGATCTTCCACTGTTTCTCCTCGGACGCCGAGATGGCGCGCCAGTGCGTCGACGCCGGTTACGTCCTCAGCTTCTCCGGCACCGTCAGCTTCAAGAACGCGAAGGCCTTGCGGGAGGCGGCCCCATTGGTGCCGTCGGATCAGCTGATCGTCGAGACGGATGCGCCGTTCCTCACCCCGCACCCGTTCCGGGGCGCCCCCAACGAGCCGTACTGCCTCCCGTACACGGTCCGGGCGCTCGCCGAGATCCGCGGCGAGGACCCGGACGACCTGGCGAAGGCGTCCACCGCGACCGCCGAGCGCGTGTACGGCCTCCGGCCCGTGAGTGGTTAGCGAGTCCCTGGACTCGTCGGGCGCGCACGGGGGCCGAAGCCCTTATGTTGAAGTTTCAAGTTAAAGAACTTAGGATCGTTGCTTGTTCAACTAACGGTCGTCCCGGTCGCGCGGGGACACCTCGATGAAAGGCGCATCCATGAACAACCCCGCAGTCCGAAGCCTGGGCATCCTCGTCGCCCGCGTGGGCCTCGGCGTCATCTTCCTCGCCCACGGCTGGCAGAAGGCCTTCACCAACGGCCTCGACGCCCAGACCGCCGGCTTCGAGGCCATGGGAGTTCCGCTCCCCGGCATCTCGGCGTTCCTCGCGACGTGGATCGAGCTGATCGGCGGCATCGCGCTCATCGTCGGCGCCGCAGTCCCGGTCTTCGGAATCCTGCTGTTCCTTGACATGGTCGGCGCCTTCTTCCTCGTGCACATCGACAAGGGAATCTTCGCGAGCGAGGGCGGTTACGAGCTGGTGCTGGCTCTGGGCGTCGGCTCGCTGCTGCTCGCCGTCGTCGGATCGGGCCGGTTCGGTGTCGACGGACTGCTCGGCGACAAGGTGCCGTGGGCCGCGAAGGAACGCGCCACCGTCTGACCCCATGTGAGTGGCGAAGCGTGCCCCGGCATGCTTCGCCACTCACATGTCAGAGGACCTTGTTCAGGAAGTCCTGGGTGCGGGACTGCTGCGGGTCGCCGAAGATCTGCTCCGGAGTTCCCTCCTCCACCACGTACCCGTCGGCCATGAAGATCACCCGGTCGGACACCTCGCGGGCGAAGCCCATCTCGTGCGTGACCACGACCATCGTCATGCCGCCCTTCGCGAGGTCGCGCCGAACCTGCAGCACCTCGCCCACCATCTCGGGGTCCAGGGCGCTGGTGGCCTCGTCGAACAGCATGATGTCCGGGTTCATCGCCAGGGCCCGCGCGATCGCGACGCGCTGCTTCTGCCCACCGGAGAGGTTCGCCGGTTTCGCGTCCGCCTTCTCCGCCAACCCGACCTGCTCCAGCGGTCGGACGGCCGTCGTCCGCGCCTCCTCCTTGGAGGCCCGCTTGGTCTGCACGGGCGCGAGCATCACGTTCTCGATCGCCGACATGTGCGGAAACAGGTTGAAGTGCTGGAACACCATGCCGATGTGCTGACGCACCCGGTCGATGTCGATCTTCTTGTCGCTCACGTCGAAGCCGTCGACCACGACGTTTGCCGTCCGTGATGTCCTCGAGCCGGTTGAGGCAGCGCAGGAACGTGCTCTTGCGGAGCCCGACGGTCCGATCACGCAGACCACTTCACCACCGCCATCTGCACGCCCGACTCGAAGTAGGGATCGGAGAAGTCGAACGTCGCCTTGCGGGCGTCGGTGATCGACATGCCGGCGATCATGCCGTTGGCCTGGCCGCCCGTGACCGCCTGGAGCGCCGCGTCGAATCCGACGGGGGTTGACCTGGTAGGTGAACCGTTGCCCTCTGGTGAGCAAATGTGAGTCCGCTCGCCATCAGGTCGCCTCGCCTTGCGGTGTGGCGGTCCCGGTCTGACCGACACCACTGGTGGTGTTGTGCCGGGTTGACGCTTCACAGCCTCCTGCCGTTCCCGCATGTGCGGGGCGGGTCTTCTGGTTGGCTCCACGTCCTTTCCCACCCTGCTGGTGGGCGGCCGGGCCACTCCCGGTACCGGTCCCCGTTTCACCCGTTCGGGTGTCGCCGAGGCGGGCGAGGTTGATCGCGGCACCGAGATCACGGTCGATCGCGAGGCCGCAGTGCTCACACACGTAGGTGCGCTCGGCGAGGGTCAGGTTTGGCTTTCGCCCGCCACACGCCGAGCACGTCTTGCTGGACGGGTAGAACCGGGGTGCTGCAACCAGTTCCGACCCGTACCACACAGTTTTGTAGCCGAGCATCCGCCGGATCTCCGCGAGTGCGGCGTCGCCGAGTGCCCGGTTCAATCCGCGTTTGCAGGCGCCACCCTTCGACCGCATCCCGGCGGCGAACAACGTCTCGACCGTGATCACCTGATGCTGCTGCGCCAACGCGGTGGTCGCCTTGGCCATCGCGTCCCGTCGCACGGCCGCGGCGTGGGCGTGCACCCGCCCGATCCGGGCCTGGGTGCGCTGCCACCGCTTCGACGGCTCCCGCCGGGTGTCGGTGCCGGGGTCGTAGGGGCCGTGCTGACGGGCGGCGCGGCGCTGCAACACCCGCAACCGGTCCTGCGCCACCGTCAACGGCCTCGGCGCCGGAACCCGGGCAACCTCGGTGCCGTCCGGTGCCGCGACCACCAGCAGGTCCTTGACCCCGACATCGACACCGACCACCGGATGCACCGAGCGGGCGATGTGAGCCGGTGGTGCCCCGATGGCGCGTTGGACGAGCACCTGGAACGAGCACAACCACCGGCCACCCGTCAAACGGACGGTCGCCGACAATATCCGGGCCGTGCCCGTTTCGAGGCGGCGGGCGAGCTTTCGGGTCGACTCGTGCGTGCGGATGCGGCCGAGCCGCGGCAGGGTCACGTGATGTCGATCAGCCTCGACACGAATGGCGCCGGTGGTGAACCGCACCGACTTCCCGGCCCGCGCTTTCGACTTGAACCTGGGGAAGCCGACAGCCGCACCCGCGCGGTCACCGCTGCGGGACTTTGACCACGCATCCAACCCGCGGGCGAGGGCGTCGAGGCCGGAGTTGTAGGCCTCCTTCGAGTTCGCGGCCCACCATGGCGCCACCGCTTCCTTGCGGCCGTTCCAAACCTTCCGCAATGACGCCAACGACCACCCCACCGGCGGTGTCAACTCGTCCCCGTTGAGTCCGTAGCTGCGTTCCGCGGACCGTTGATCCATCACCGACTTCACATGGAAGAGCATGTGATTGAACGCGAACCGGGCGCCACCGCAATGCGATTCCATCGCCGACACCTGCGCCGGGGTCGGGTTCAACGCGAACCGATACGCCTGCACCTGCCACCCGTCAGGAACCTCGAACAGCGGCATCACACTCACCGTGGTTCTGCGGGCCCGGTTGCGGCGGTGACCGCTCTCATCGCGCGAGTGCCTGCTCCGCGGCGGCCGTCGAGGCGGGTGCCCCGACTGGTGAGCACCTCGGGTATGTCCCGAACCAGATCATCCGTGGTCCGGCGTCGCGCACGACGACCCTGCGGCCCTGCGCCGACAGCGCCGCTTCGAGGTACTCGGGCCCCGAACCGGGCCAACCGATCACGATTCTCCACGACGATCACCATCGCAGAGGGGTCCGACATTGATGATGTAAGCGTGCCCCCGCACTGGTCGTGACTCTGGGTTTGACTGACGCCCTGCTGGGTTGTCCTCCATCTGATCTGTCCGGCCAGTCGCGGGGGCACGCAGTGAATGAACCGGAGACGGGAGCGGACATGACTTAATCAGGAGCCTGGCAGTTCCCTCATCAATGTCTTGTCTGCCCGCTCTCGTCTCCGGTGCGCGCCCAAACGGCTCACGACGACGAAGGAGTTCTTGACAGCATGACAGAACCCTGTGAGGCCATCGCCGGTGTGGACACGCACGCCGACACCATCCACGTCGCGGTGATCACCGCGACCGGTGGGCACGTCGGGGACCGCGAGTTCCCGACGACACCGGCCGGCTACCGGGCCGCGGTTACCTTCGTGACCGGCCACGGCACATTCCGCCTCGTGGGAGTGGAGGGAACCTCTAGCTGCGGCGCCGGGATCACCCGAGCCCTGACGCGGCCGGAATGGAGGTCGCCGAGGTCATCCGGCCGGACCGTGCCGACCGCCGCCGCAAAGGCAAGTCAGATCCCCTCGACGCCTACACCGCGCAGGAATCGCCTTGGCCGGACGCGACCTCGCGGTCCCGAAAGCGGACCACACCCTGGCGCTGCGTGCGCTGCTGACCACCCGCCGGTCCGCGGTCAAGAGCGCACCGCTGCGATCAATCAGATCAAGGCCCTGCTGGTTGGGGCGCTCGAGTCGGTCCGTGAAAAGTACCGGAGGATGGAAACTTCCGCGTTGATCGCCGCACTGGCGAAATGCCGCCCGACCGCCGCCACCGACCCGGTCGCCGTCTCGGTTCTGACCGCCGCCCAAGCTCTGGCCACACGGATCGAGTTCCTCGAAGACCAAGCCGCCGCCCTGACCCGCCAGATCGACCAGCTTGTCGGCACCCTCAACCCGGCACTACGCGCCGCCCACGGCGTCGGCCCGGACACCGCCGCGCAACTGATCGTCACCGCGGGCACCAACCCGCACCGGCTGCGCAGTGAGGCCGCATTCGCCGCACTGTGCGGAACGGCCCGTGCCCGCCTCGTCCGGGAAGGCCACCCGCCACCGGCTCTCCCGAGGCGGCGACCGCGCCGGCAACAACGCCCTACACCGGATCGCGTTGGTTCGAATGTCGAGCCATCAACCCACCCGCGACTACGTCAGCAGGCAGACCTCCAAGGGTCGCAGCAAACTCGACATCCTGAGGCTGCTCAAACGTGCCATCGCCCGAGAGGTGTTCAAGCTCCTCACCCGCCACGTCACCGTTCCCGACTGCAGCGACCTCCGACCGGCACGTCAGGCCAAGTACATCACCCTCACCGCCGTCGCCGCCCACTTCGGCGTCTGGCCCACCAAGATCTCCCGCATGGAACGCGACCTACCACGCGACGACGCCTTCGCCCACATTTGCCGCGAATGGCTCACGGCCGCTGATTGACAGAGATAGGAGCATCAGAATCTTCCGCAGCTTCGGGCGCTTGCCGTTCGACCCGGATCCGATTTTCGCGGACAACAGCTTCGGTACTTGTCGCCCGCCGAGGTGGCCACTCGGTCGACCGGGCAACCTGACGGACCAGATAACCCCTCTGATCCTGCGACGACACCTGCGCGTACACGACCCACGTGCCGGCATCCGTCCCGGTCGAGCCAGCATTGACCCAGATCGTCCCGACGGCAAACGGCGAGCAGGCACCGGCATCCGATCCTCACGGAATCACCGGTACGCAGTCTCGTCCGGCCCCACTCGGCCAGCTTCACTCCTACACCAAGCACACAAACACTCACGTTTGCTCACAGAATGTGAGCAGCCGCGAACCCCTGGTCCTCGGCGATAGCGGCGAGGAGGTCCACGTCGTCCGACGAGCATGCCGCTCTCGTCCTGGAACTCGAACGGGGCGAACGTGATGTCGGTGGCGATGTTGTAGTTGTTGCCCGGAGCGGGCTCTTGCGCGCCGGCGAGACCGGGCGCGACGAGTGTGACGAGCAGCGTCAGCGCGGCGAGCACCGCGGGCACTCTCGTACGTCTGACGAGTCTCAGAAGTCCATCGGATCTGCTGCGCACGGAACCCCAGCTTTCTCAGTCAGTGGTGCCTGGTCGCTTCCGGGCTTCTTGGTGCATGTCGCAAGATACTGCGTTTCGGACGTGGTCCGGACCAGAAGCGATCCTTCGCGGTAGAAGCGAAAACTGTCCCCGATCTCAACCTTTCCGTGATCTCGCACGCAGGTCGTAGCGGCAAAGTTGCCAGACCATCGCCGATTCGTTACCGTACCGTGATCAAACGTCCGCCAGCCTTGGGATCTCACGTGTCGCCTTTTGCCAGAATCAACACCGCCAAATCGCCCCTTCTCTACGTAGTCGTCGCGGCACTGCTCGCGACGCTCGTCGTGGGCGGTGCGCTGGCAGTGGCGCGGCACAAGACCGTCACGCTCGACGTCGACGGCGAGACCATCTCGCTCGGCACGATGGCGTCCGACGTCGGCGGCGCGCTCGACGACGCCGGGTATTCCGTCAGCGAGCGTGACGCGGTCGCTCCCGCGGCCGACGCATCGCTCTCCGACGGCGACACCGTGGTGTTGCGGCGGGCCCGCGAGATCGACCTCACGGTCGACGGGCAGCCGAAGACCGTGTGGACCACCGCCCTCACCGTCGACGACGCACTGAAGCAGTTCGAACTCGCCGACGACGTCCACGTCTCGGCGTCCCGCTCCGAGCGCCTGCCGCTGGAGGGCACCGCGCTCGAGGTCGTCAACGCCAAGCTCGTCAAGGTCGCCGACGGCGGCGCACCGCTCACGGACGTCCGGCTGGCGGCCCCCACCGTCGGTGAGCTCCTCGCGGCCAACGGCGCCCCGCTCGAGCAGGCCGACACCGTCGTTCCGCCCGCCGACGCCCCCGTCGTCGAAGGCGCGGAGATCCATGTGACCCGCGACCGCACCGAGACCCGCACCGAGACGCTGCCCATCGCGCCGCCCGAGAACCGCGTCGAGGATCCCGCGCTGGACAAGGGCAAGACCGTCGTCGACAACCCCGGAGTTCCCGGCGAGCGCACCGTCACCGCATCCGTGAAGACGGTCAACGGTGTCGAGGCCGGACGCCAGGAGCTCAGCTCGCAGGTGCTCCGCGAGCCCGCGCCGGCGCTGGTCAAGGTCGGGGTGAAGGAACTCGCCATCTCCAACGCCTCCACCTGGGATTCGATCGCGCACTGCGAGGCCACTGGCAACTGGGCCATCAACACCGGTAACGGGTTCTTCGGCGGACTGCAGTTCACCCAGAGCACCTGGGCGGCGTTCGGCGGAACCCAGTACGCCGCCCGCGCCGACCTCGCATCCCGCGAACAGCAGATCTCCGTCGCCGAGAAGGTCCAGGCGGCGCAGGGGTGGGGCGCCTGGCCCGCCTGCACCAGCAAGCTCGGACTCCGCTGACGGTCTGAAGTAAAGGAACACGATGTCGCCCTTCGCGAAGATCAACTCGGCTCGCTCGCCGCTGCTCTACGCCGTGGTGGCCCTGCTTCTCGCCACACTGATCGCCGGCGGAGTGATGGCCGTGGTCCGGCACAAGAACGTCACACTCGACGTGGACGGCGAGACGATCTCGCTGAGCACCATGACGACGAGCGTCGACGCCGCCTTGTCCGACGCCGGGTACTCGATCAGCGACCGCGACGTCGTGGCACCGGAACGCGATGCGACCCTGTCCGACGGGGACACCGTGGTGCTGCGCCGCGCGCGTGAGGTGTCGCTGACGGTGGACGGTCAGCCCAAAACGGTGTGGACCACCGCGCTCACCGTCGAGGACGCGCTGAAGCAGTTCGAACTCGGCGAGGACGTGCACGTGTCCGCGTCCCGTTCGCAGCGGCTTCCGCTCGACGGTGCGGCCCTCGACGTGCTCAATCCGCTCGTCGTCGAGCTCGCCGACGGCGCGCTGCCGGTCACCGGCGTGCGTATGGCCGCGCCGACGGTCGGCGAGTTCCTCGCCGCACACGGCGCGCCGCTCGAGCAGGCCGACACCGTCGTCCCGGCCGCGGACGCGCCGCTGACCGAGGGCATGGCCGTGACGGTCACCCGCGACCGCACCGAGGCGAAGGTCGAGACGTTGCCGCTGGCTCCGGAGGAGCAGCGCATCGAGGACCCGACGATGAACAAGAGCCGCATCGTGGTCGAGAATCCGGGACTGCCCGGCGTCCAGGACGTCACGTTCGCGGTCAACACGGTCAACGGCACCGAAGTCGGACGCAACCAGGTGTCCGCGACGATGACGACGCCGGCTCAGCCGAAGGTGATCCGCGTCGGCGCGAAGCCGGGCACCGAGGTGCCGCCCGTCGAGAACGGTTCCGTCTGGGACGCCCTCGCGAAGTGCGAGGCCACCGGAAACTGGGCCATCAACACCGGCAACGGGTTCTTCGGCGGCGTCCAGTTCGACCAGAACACGTGGGAGCGTCAGGGCGGCCTTAAGTACGCACAGCGTGCCGACCTCGCCACCCGTGAGGAGCAGATCGCCATCGCGTCGCAGACGCAGAAGACGCAGGGCTGGGGAGCGTGGCCGACGTGTTCGGGCAGGCTCGGCGTGCGTTAAAGTTCGGCTGGTGTCCGAAGCCGAAGTACCCCCCGTCGCTCGAGGTCAGGCCGCACTGCTCGGCCCCGCCGAGGTGCGCGCGTTAGCCGAGGAGTTCGGCGTGCGCCCCACCAAGCAGCTGGGGCAGAACTTCGTGCACGACGCCAACACGGTGCGCCGCATCGTCGCGACCGCGGGCGTGGGACGCGAGGACACGGTCCTCGAGGTCGGTCCCGGGCTCGGTTCGCTGACGTTGGCGCTCCTCGATGTCGTCGACAAGGTGATCGCCGTCGAGATCGACCCCAACCTCGCGGCACGACTCCCGGTCACGGTCGCCGACCGTGCACCCGAACTCGCCGACCGGCTGACCGTGGTCGGCGCGGACGCGATGCGGGTCAAGCCGTCCGAGATTCCCGGTGAACCCACTGCTCTCGTCGCGAATCTGCCGTACAACGTTGCGGTGCCCGTGCTGCTGCACCTGTTCTCCGAACTTCCCAGTCTCCGCACCGCGCTGGTGATGGTGCAGGCCGAGGTGGCCGACCGGCTGGCGGCGTCCCCGGGCAGCAAGATCTACGGCGTGCCGAGCGTGAAGGCCAATTTCTTCGGCGCCGTCCGACGCGCGGGCGCCGTCGGGCGAGCGGTGTTCTGGCCGGTGCCGAAGGTCGAGTCGGGTCTCGTGCGCATCGACCGGTACGCCGAACCGCCGTGGCCCGTCGACGACGCACACCGCCGCCGCGTGTTCGCCGTCATCGATGCGGCTTTCGCTCAGCGCCGCAAGACTTTACGAGCCGCGCTCGGCGGTTGGGCGGGTTCACCCGCAGAGGCGGAGCGACGACTGCTCGAGGCCGGCATCGCACCGTCCGCCCGCGGTGAGACTCTCGACGCCGCGGCCTTCGTGCGTCTCGCCGCCACCCAGCCGTGAGTACTTGTCAACCGCGGGACGTTAAGAAGTGCTCACGGGCGGGAATCGTCCCTGGGGGAGACAACCGACCGGATGTGTGGTTCACTATTGGAGGTCGTAAGTTTTGTGTTTGTGTTTCCCACGCTCGCAAATCGATGGTTGCGAGCGTTTGGACGTCCTCCACAGGAATTGTCATAGACGGTCGTGTTCAATGACCCAGGTAACCGAGCCGGTTGCCTGAAGAAGTTACTGTGTTAGAGGAGATTTACATGGCAGAGGGCATCGTGAAGTGGTTCAACTCCGAGAAGGGGTTCGGCTTCATCGCCCCCGAGGATGGCAGCGCTGACGTGTTCGTCCATTACTCGGAGATCCAGAGCGGCGGCTTCCGCACGCTCGAGGAGAACCAGCGCGTTTCGTTCGAGATCGGCCAGGGCAACAAGGGCCCGCAGGCCACCGGCGTCACCCTGATCTGAGAACGGCCATGACTTCCCGGTTCGCCGGGACATGACGTTCGAGCAAGGCCCCACTCGTCAGAGTGGGGCCTTGACTCGTTTCTGTCCGGCTACGCCGACCGCAGGTGAGCGGCCTGATACCCGAGATTCATGGCGCAGACCAGCCAGAGTTGCAGCGCGGAATTCTCCGACGGACCGAACAGCCCGATCACCGCAGCGGCTCCGAGCGCCGCGGCGACGAACAACGTCGCCGTGCCGAGCGCCCGCCGGGGCCTCCACGAGAAGATCACCACACCCGTCACGAAGAGCGCCCACAGCGTGGTGGCGAGGATGGCCGCGGCGACGAACCAGGCCGTCGAATACCTGCTCGGCCACGTCCACGGCTGGGTTCCGTTGTCGAGGGTGCACACGAACGCCAACGAGAACGCCATGATCACCACCGTCGCGCCCCCGAGCGCCAGATGGCCCCCGACGAGCACCTTCCCGACTGTTCCCGTCCCCGCAGGCGCCCGCGCGCGCCCCTCCTCGACAATCGTGTGCTGCATCCCCGACTACCCCGACCTTTCCTTGTCGTCACCTGGTTGGACGCCGCGCAGGACCGTTCGGTTCCACGGATTTTCGGTCCGCGGTGACGGCTGAACGGCGTCTCGGTCAGGCGTTACCGTAGCGGTCGGCGAAGAGACGGTGACGCTCACCCACCCGTCGGCACTCTTCGCGCAGCTCAGGAGGGTCGAGGACGGTGAAGTCGACGCCGAATGCGCTGAGCCAGTTGGCTATCGACGGCACGGAGTCGCCGCCGAGCGCGACTGCGCATCGTCCGTCGGGCATTTCTTCGAGGGTTCCCCAGTCCTCGTGCACCAGGGTCGCCATCTCGTCGATCGACGCGTGCAGCAGCACTCGTGCGCGGATCCGGGTGACGGCCCGGTTGATTCCGCGTGCGACGAATTCGGCGGCGCCCCCGGGCGGTAGTTCGCGGGGCGCGAATCGCGGTCCCGTCGGGATCTTGGGTGTCAGGCGGTCCACCCGGAACGACCGCCAGTCCGCCCGCGTGAGGTCCCAGGCGACGAGGTACCAGCGCAGCCCGGAGCGGACGAGCCGGTACGGCTCCACTTCACGCCGGCTCTCGGCGCCGTCATGGGTGCGGTAGTCGAACCGGAGTCGTTCGTGGTTGTGGCACACCGAGGCGACGGCCGACAGGACCTGCGCGTCGACGGCGCTCTTCGCGGGCTCGCGGTGAACCACGTCGACCTGCAGCGCCTCGAGGCGGTGCCGCAGACGGGACGGCATCACCTGCCGGAGTTTGGTGAGCGCACGCATCGACGCCTCCCCGATGCCGACCACGGAGCCGGTCGCGCCGGATTGCAGGCCGAGTGCGACGGCCAGGACTTCTTCGTCGTCGAGCAGAAGGGGCGGCATTTCCGCGCCCGCGCCGAGTTGGTAACCACCGCCCACCCCGACCGTCGCGTCGACGGGGTACCCGAGGTCGCGGAGTTTCTCCACGTCTCGCCGGACCGTGCGGGGGGTGATGCCGAGCCGGTCGGCGAGTTCTGCCCCGGACCAGTCCTTTCGGGTCTGAAGCAGGGACAGCAGCCGGAGGAGTCGTGCCGAAGTTTCCCGCATGCGTTTCAGGATGCCATCGATAGAGGACATCTCCGGTCCTCTATCGACGGCGGGTAACGGTAAGTAACGATTTTCCCACCAGCCCCACGAGTGTCACTACACTGGCGCCGACGCTCCACGGACCATCGCATGTGTACTTCGTGAAAATCCGACGGAAAGGTCTCAGCGTGACGCAGTTTCGTGTTCGGCCCATTTCTTCAGCAGTCAGGGCGCTGCTCGCCACCGTCATGACCGCCGCCTTCTGCCTGGCTCTGGCGGTCTCGACCACCGCGACGGCGTCCGCCTCGGCCGCCGACCTCTTCAACAGCGCGCAGGGCAGATTCGCGGCAGGCGACACTCGTGGCGCCCTCGCGGACATCGGTGGCGCCGTCGCCGGAGAACCCGGCGACACCAATGCGCTGGCGTTGCAAGCCATCTACGCCGACGCCGCAGGCGACCTGATCACCCGGGAGGCCGCGCTCGCCCGGCTGGGCGCGATGGACGGTGGGATGCGCGCCGGCGTCGACGGGATGCTGAACGCGATCAGAATTGCTTCGTTCACGCCCCCGAACCCACTTCCGGCCATCCAGGGTCCGTCCACCGCCATCATCGTCCTCGGCTTCGGACTGCTTCCCGACGGCGCGATGCGACCGGAATTGATCAACCGCCTGCAGGCCGCGCTCGTCCAGTCGTGGGCCTCGCCGTTGTCGCCGATCATCGTCACCGGCGGCAACCCACAGAACGGCATCACCGAGGCGGCCGCGATGCAGGGATGGTTGCAGTCGCACGGTGTCCCGGCGCAACGCATCCACCCCGAGCACCGTGCCGGATCGACGGTGGGTAACGCACTCAACTCGGTTCCGCTCGCGCGCTCGCTCGGTGCGGGCGGCGCGATCATCGTGACGTCGGCCAACCACATCCGCAGGGCTACGGTCGATTTCAACGTCGCCGGACTGCCGGTGGTCGGGGCGATGAGCGCGATCACCAGTGCCGGTCAGCTGATCGCCGAAGTCATGCCCCTGACCAAGGATCAGCAACTCGGCATGTACCGCGACGCGATCAGGGTGTTCGGCATCCCGGCCGGCTACTGACGCGACTCGTAGTCGGCCACGACCGGCGGCTGCTCGACGGGATCCGCGGTGCCGGGGGTGAGCTTTCCGTTGACGGCGTCCAGCATCTGCTGCTTGTCGAGCTGGCCTTCCCAGTTCGAGACGACGAACGTCGCTACACAGTTGCCGAGAAGATTCACCGGATTAATCAGAGGAAGCCTGGCCCTTTAGGGCCGGGAGGAAGCTGATTCTGTACTGCGCGATCGCGCGTAGCAGGGTCGCTTTCTTTCGTGGGTTCGGGTCGTTTTTGGTTGGTGATGTACTCGGCGATGATGGCGAGTGGGGCTCCGCCTGCGGAGGCGGCGAAGTAGGACGGTGACCAGAAGTGATTGCCCCACAGGTATTTCTGGATGTGGTCGGGGAACTCTTGGCGCAGGTATCGAGCGGAGACGCCCTTGAGGCTATTGACCAGGGTGGAGATTTGCACGGTGGGTGGGTAGTGGATCAATAGGTGGACGTGGTCGGTTTCTCCGTTGAACTCGGTCACCGTTGCGCCGAACTTGTCACACACCTCTGCCATGATCTGCCCGCATCGGGTCAGCATCGGGTCGGTGAACGCACCGCGACGATACCTCGTGACGAAGACCAAGTGTGCATGTAGGTTGCAGACAACGCTACGACCGCGGCGTACGTTCGGGTC